>JBFJQO010000129.1:0-6849 GCA_041616535.1 Woeseiaceae bacterium
CACCTCAATCCGTTCGCGCAGTCGTGGCTGCTCGCCAAGTTCGCCGGCCTTCTCGCCTACATCGTGCTCGGCACGATCGCAATCAAGCGCGGCCGTACGAAGCCGATCCGGGCGACCGCCTTCGTCGCCGCCGTCGCGGCGTTTGCGTACATCGCCGGCGTGGCGCTCTCCAAGTCGCCGCTGAGCTGGCTCGATTTGCCTTAGTCGAGGGGGACGCGGCGCGTGTTGACCGCGTGACGCGCCGCCGCCAGCAGTCGGTTCGTGTCGATGGGCTTGCACATCAGCGTGCAGTTGTCGAGCAGCCGGGCATCCTTGACGACCTTCGAGGTATCGCCGCTGACGATAAAGGCCGGGATCGGCTCGTCGTAGTATTCGCGGATCGCGCTGACCGCCTCGACGCCCGTCGAGCCGTCCAGAAGGTGGAAGTCGGAAATCAGCAGCGCCGGCGTTTCCGATATGTGATTCAGCAGCGCATTGGCCTCGGTCGCCGACTCGGCCATCGCGACGCGGTAGCCCTCGGCCTCGAGCAGAAGGCCCCAGGCATTGGCGACATTGACGTCGTCCTCGATCAGGATAATGAGGCCCGACATGTCGGCGTGCACGACGGAATTGCCAGACTCTTGCGCTTTCTCCTCGTGTGTCGCCGCGTCGATCGTCGGCATCGCGATGCTGAACGTTGACCCCCTGCCGATGTCGGATTCGACGTGCAACGTCATGCCGAGCAGGTCGACGAGGCGTTTGACGATCGCCAGCCCGAGACCGAAGCCTTCCTTGCTGGCGCCAGGCGTCTTGCACTGGTGGAACTCGCGGAAAATCTCGTCGAGCTGATCCTCGGCGATACCGATTCCGGTGTCGATGACCCTGACGACGCACCGGCCGTCGATATGTTCGCACTCCAGGCGCACGCCGCCTTTGTCGGTGTAGCGGATCGCGTTCGACACGAAGTTCTGGATGATCTCGGCCAGCAGGTTCGGGTCGCTGTTGACGACGGCGCCACAGGAATTCGCCGAGAATTCGAGGCCGTGGTGCTGCGCCTGGCGGGCAAACTCGTCCGACAGCCGGTCCACGAGCCGCTGAATCGGAAAATCTTCGGGTTCGGGATGCACGGCGCCCGCGTCGAGGCGGCTGATGTCGAGCAGCGAGTTCAGGAGATTCGTCATCGCGGTCAGCGAATGCTCCTGGCTGTCGATCATCTGCAGGGCGCGTTCGTCCTTGACCGTGCGGCGCAAGGCACCGTTCAGCAGGCTCAGAGCCTGCACGGGCTGGCGCAGGTCGTGACTGGCCGCCGCGAGGAACGCACTGTTCGCCTTGTTGGCGCGCTCGGCTTCCTGGCGCGCCGCAATGATCTCGTTCTCCATGCGCTTGCGCTGCGTGACGTCGCGAATCACGCTGGACACGAAGTGCCCGCCCGCCGACTGCACGGGACTCAGGCTGATCTCGACCGGAAACTCGGTGCCGTCCCGGCGGCGCCCCACGAGGTCGCGGCCCACGCCCATCGGTCTGAGCTTGGGACTGTCGGCAAAATGCGAGCGGTGCCCGACATGCGCCGTCCTGAGCCGATCGGGCAACAGCATCTCGATGGGCTGGCCGAGCATCGCCTCTCTTGCGTAGCCGAACATACGCTCGGCCTGCCCGTTGACGATCGCCATCTTGCCTTGATCGTCGATGATGATCATGGCGTCGGGTGCCGATTCGAGCAGGTGCTTGAAATAGGCCTCGGAGTCGTCCGCCGCACCGATCTCCCGGATCGTGCTCGTGACAACGAGTCCGTCGTCGGTCTCGATCGGATTGAGCGCGATCTCGGCCCGGAACGCTGTCCCGTCCTTGCGCTGACCGTACAACTCGAGACCCGCGACCATCGGCCGGGCACGCGGCGCGGCATTGTATTCCGTGCGCAGTGCCCGGTGCCGGTCGCGATGTTCCCTCGGCATCAGGACCTCGACCTGCTGCCCGACGAGTTCGCCCGGCCCGTATCCGAACAGGGCCTCCGCCCGCTCGTTCGCAACGCGGATGTAACCGTTGTGGTCGGAGATGATCGTTGCATCGGCCGCCGTGTTGAGCACTCGGCTCACGATGTCGGCCGGTAACGGGAGTCTGTTCATCGGGTCGTCGGTCAAGATCTCGGGACCCCGGATTATAGGTGCATAAAGCGCCGAATCTGGACATTTATTGGCAAAGGCCGTCCATACGTATCGACACCTATACGTATATTAGATTTTGCTTGATAACCTCCGGCGCCGGTACACTCCGGTTTCCCTTATATTCCAAGAACTACACAGGGGTCCTGCCTTGGACACAGCAGCTTCCTACAACGACAAGGTCGTTCGTCAGTTCTCGATCATGGTCGTGATCTGGGGGATCGTCGGCATGCTCGTCGGCGTAATCATTGCCGCGCAACTGATCTGGCCCGGGCTGAATTTCGACCTGCCGTTCCTGACTTACAGCCGGCTGCGGCCGCTGCACACGAACGCGGTCATCTTCGCCTTCGGCGGCTCCGCACTGTTCGCGACATCCTATTACGTGGTGCAACGCACCTGCCACGTCCGACTCGCGTTCGACAAACTCGCCGCCTTCACGTTCTGGGGCTGGCAACTCATCATCCTGCTGGCGGCCATCACGCTCCCGCTCGGCATCACGCAGAGCAAGGAATACGCCGAACTCGAGTGGCCGATCGACCTGCTCATCGCCGTGGTCTGGGTGGTATACGCGATCGTATTCTTCGGCACCATCGCCAAGCGGCGCATCAAGCACATCTATGTCGCCAACTGGTTCTATGGCGCATTCATCATTACGGTCGCCGTGCTGCACATCTTCAACAACCTGGCCGTTCCCGTCACGCTGACCAAGTCCTACCTGATCTACACGGGTGTCGTCGACGCGATGATGCAGTGGTGGTACGGCCACAATGCGGTCGGCTTCTTCCTGACGGCAGGCTTCCTCGGCATGATGTACTACTTCGTGCCCAAGCAGGCCGGCCGCCCCGTTTATTCGTACCGGCTGTCGGTCGTGCATTTCTGGTCCCTGATCGCGGTCTACATGTGGGCCGGCCCGCATCACCTGCACTACACGTCGCTGCCCGACTGGGCGCAGACGCTCGGCATGGTGTTCTCGATTATCCTGCTGGCGCCGAGCTGGGGCGGCATGATCAACGGCATCATGACGCTGTCCGGCGCCTGGCATAAGCTGCGCTCAGACCCGATCCTGAAGTTCATGATCGTCGCGCTGTCTTTCTACGGCATGTCGACCTTCGAGGGCCCGATGATGTCGATCAAGACGGTCAACGCCCTGTCCCACTACACCAACTGGACCATCGGCCACGTTCACTCCGGCGCACTCGGCTGGGTCGCGATGATGACGATCGGATCGATTTACTGCCTGATGCCGCGCCTCTACAACCGCGACAGCATGTACTCGACGAAGCTCATCGACGTGCATTTCTGGACGTCGACGATCGGCGTGGTGCTGTACGCCGTGTCGATGTGGATCGCAGGCGTGACCGAAGGTCTCATGTGGCGCGCAGTCAACGACGACGGCACGCTGACGTACTCGTTCGTCGAGTCGTTAAAAGCAGTTGAGCCGTACCATTACCTGCGCCTTTTAGGCGGCCTCGTGTTCTTCTCTGGCATGGTCATTATGGCCTACAACGTCTGGAAAACCGTCAGCGACAAGAAGCCGGTGCCCGTCGCGGTGCTGGACCCGGCGTAACAGGAGATGAATCACCATGCGCCATGAAGTAATTGAGAAAAGCCTGAACCTGATGGTGGTGCTGATCGTCGTCGCGATCAGTATCGGCGGCCTGGTCGAGATCGTCCCGCTGATGATGAGTTCCGACGCGACCGAGCCAGACGAGGGCATCTCCGTCTACAGCCCGCTGCGCCTGGCAGGCCGCGACGTCTATGTTCGCGAAGGCTGCTACAACTGCCACTCGCAGATGGTCCGTCCGTTCCGCTCGGAGACAGAGCGCTACGGACCGTTCACGACGGCCGGTGAGACCGTCTACGACCGTCCGTTCCAGTTCGGCTCCAAGCGCACCGGTCCGGATCTTGCGCGTGTCGGCGGCCGCTACTCCGATGACTGGCAGCGACTGCACCTGATGGACCCACGGGCACTCGTCCCCGAGTCCAACATGCCGGCTTATCCCTGGCTCGCCGACCGTGACGTCGATCCCGACTTCGTCACGGCCAAGCTGAAGACACTGCAGTTTCTCGGCGATCCGTACTCGGACGAGCAGATCGCGGCGGCCGCGGCCGAGGTCGCGGGCAAGACCGAACTCGACGCCATCGTCGCGTACCTGCAGGGGCTCGGCACCAATCGTCGCAACCGCAGGTAATCGTCGATGGACATCAACGACTTTCGCGGCATCCTGACGGCCATCATCTTTTTTGCCTTTATCGGCATCTGGGTGTGGGCGTGGAGCGGGAAGCGCAAGAAGGAATTCGACGCGTCCGCCAACCTGCCGCTGGAAGAAGACACAACGCTAACTAAAAACAAGCGGGAGAACACGTGATGCCTGCATTCTGGCACTGGTTCGTTGCTGCCGGCACGATCGCTTTTATCATCTGGTGCATCTGGCTGGTCGGCTGGTCGACCAAGCAGGGACCCAAGAACGTTGCCGATGACGATCTCGTCGGCCACAAGTGGGACGGCGACCTCGAGGAGTGGAACAACCCCGCACCGAAATGGTGGCTGTACCTGTACTTCATCACGATCTTCTGGGGCATTGGCTACATGCTCGCCTATCCCGGCTTCGGCAATTACGCCGGCATGCTCGGCTGGTCGCAGGAAGGCCAGTACGAAGCCGAGATGCAGGCCGCCGCCGCGACGTATGACCCGATCTACGAGAAGTTCGCCGCGATGGACTTCGCCGCGCTCTCGCAAGACCCCGATGCCCGGGCACTCGGCAGAAGCCTGTTTGCGAACTATTGCACGACCTGCCACGGCTCGGATGCGCGCGGCGCACCCGGTTACCCGAACCTGGCCGACAACGACTGGCTGTGGGGTGACAGCGAAGCCGAGATCGTGACGACGATCGAAAAGGGTCGTGCCGGCGTCATGCCCGTGCTTGCGCCTGCGCTCGGCGGCGACGAAGGCGTCGACAACATGGTCAAGTACGTCAAGAGCCTGTCGGGGGGCGAAGCGGATGCCGGCGCCCGGAGCGCCCAGCCGATGTTCGTCGCGCTGTGCGCTGCCTGCCACAACGCTGACGGCACCGGCAACAAGATATTCGGCGCGCCGAACCTGACCGACGATACCTGGCTCTACGGCGGCTCGGATGCCGTCATTCGCGAGACCATCGTGAAGGGTCGCAATGGCGTCATGCCGCCGCACGGCGAACTGCTTGGCGCCAACCGCACGAAGATTTTGGCCGCCTACGTTTCGAGCCTGTCGCAGGAGTAGCCAGCCGGCCATGATCGACGAGGAATATCGTGGTGCCCGGCATTGGAGCCGTGACAAGCAGGCCGTGTTCACGGTCGTGTGGATATCGTTCCTCGTCGCAGCGATCGGCACCATGGTGTTCTTCGCGCTGTTCGACCCGGTCGACCTGAGCGGCATATTCGATGCAGACCTCGACATCGGCCGCGACGCGGGTTACGCGGCCGGTTTCTTCTTCTTCTGGGTCCTCTGCGCGCTCTGTTCCGGCGTCACGGCCTACCTGATACGAACCGCGCCCAAGCGGGACAAGAAAAAGCGCAAGCGATGAACAAGCCGCAAGGCGCCTCGATGTACGAGAGCGCCACGAAGATCTACCCGCGCGAGATGGGCGGGCGATTCGACCGCCTGAGCCGTATCGCGACGATAACGCTGCTCGGCCTGTTCTATGCCGTGCCGTGGTTGCAGTGGGACGAACGCCAGGCAGTCCTGTTCGACCTGCCGGCCCGCAAGTTCTACATCTTCGGGCTGACCCTGTGGCCGCAGGATTTCCCCTATCTCGCGCTGCTGCTGATGATTCTGGCCTACTGCCTGTTCTTCTTCACGGCGCTCGCGGGCCGGCTCTGGTGCGGCTTCGCCTGCCCGCAGACTGTCTGGACCGAGATCTTCATCTGGATGGAGCAGCTGACCGAGGGCACGCGCTCGCAGCGCATGAAGCTCGACAAGGCACCGTGGTCGTGGAACAAGGTCCGCCGCAAGTTCTCGAAGCAGTTCCTCTGGGTCACGTTCTCGCTGTGGACGGGATTCACATTTGTCGGCTACTTCCAGCCGATCCGTGCGCTCGGCATGGACATCTTCGCGCTCAGCGTCGGCGGCTGGACCCTGTTCTGGGGGCTGTTCTACGGCTTCGCGACCTACGGCAACGCCGGCTACATGCGCGAACAGGTCTGCAAGTACATGTGTCCCTACGCGCGCTTCCAGAGCGCAATGTTCGACAAGGACACACTGATCATCTCCTACGACGACGCCCGCGGCGAACCGCGCGGCAGCCGCAAGCGCAACGTCGACTACAAGGAAAAAGGTCTCGGTGACTGCATCGACTGCACGCTCTGTGTGCAGGTCTGCCCGACCGGCATCGACATTCGCGAGGGGCTGCAATACGAATGCATAGCCTGCGCGGCCTGCATCGACGCCTGCGATTCCGTCATGGACAAGATGAACTACCCGCGCGGCCTGGTTCGTTACACGACCGAGAACGCTTTGCAGGGCAAGGGTATACGCATCCTCAGACCGCGCGTCTTCGTTTACGCCACGATACTGGCCGTGCTGGTTACCGGACTCGTCACGTCGATGGTCACGCGCACGCCCCTGATTCTCGACGTCATCCGGGACCGCAATACGCTGTACCGCGAGATCGCGGACGACATGATCGAGAATTCCTACACGCTCAAGGTCATCAACCAGGACAACGACGAGCGC
>JBFJQO010000130.1:0-6818 GCA_041616535.1 Woeseiaceae bacterium
GACCCACGGCTGCTGCTCCGCGAGCGCATTGTCGGCATCGGCCAGGTCGGAGCCGGTGCGAATGCTGATGTGGTAATAGGTCTTCGAACCGATGCGCCTCTTTTCATAGGTCGAACCCTCGAGGTCCGCAACCCCGTCGACGATGCGCTTCCAGGCCTTTGCATCACGCAGGCGAATCGCCGAATAATCGCCGGCCCTGTCAAATATCATCAGCATTTCCGGTCCGATGGCAGCAAAGATGTCGTCGACCGTAAACCCGAACTCGGTCGCCAGCTTCACCTGCACGTCCGCCCATTGCGCGCGCTTTGCATCGTCGGCAGACTCCAGGACCTTGGCCTCGAGGCGCTTGAATTCCTCCAGTGTCGGTATCGAGAGCAGCAGCAATGCGTCGGGTTCGCCAACCGACGTAGCGTCCAGTTCGTTCCTGACCAACGGCAGCAACCCGCGGTTTTCGTCGGGCACATCGGCGATAACGGATAGACGGCCCTTGCCGTTGGCGACACCGAAGCCGGTCGCCGCCGCGGTGACTTTGTCGAGTCCGAGTGCCACGAGACTGGCGTACTGATCCGGCTGCATCATCAGCTGCAACATCGGCATGGCGCGCTCGGCATCGATCCAGTTCAGGAACCCGTGGCCACTCTCGTCGATCCGGCGCTCCATGGAAAGCATGCCATGGTCCTCGTTGCGCGTGACGAGCGGCAGCAATGCGGCGAACGACTCGGCGCTGACGGCCGGGCCGGCGTTGGCGAGCAGCCGCCCGGTCGATGCCTCGAAGCGCAGGAACACCGGCAGGCCCGGTCCTGCAAGCTGCCCCACGCCCTGCTCGTCCAGCGGACCCGCGAGTCCCGCCCCCTGCCCCGAGAACTCGCCGACAAGGTCTTCGAACGCCGCCCTCGAATCCAGGTCGAGGTTGACGGCCAGTAGAAAGGACGGCGCCTGGCCCGCAATCACCGCGAGTTCGACCGGCGAACGCAAATGTCTTTCTAGGCCCCGGAGCAGCGGGTTGTCCAGCGCCGGCATGATTCCGATGACGTTTTCGCTGATACCGCGGCGAATCGCCGCGACCGCTTCTGCATTGGCGCGGCTTCTCAGTGCCGGCTCCAGCACATTGCCCTTCGGCATGGCCAGCATTCCGAACGGATGCGGAATCCGGACGTAAATCAGGGCGTCATCCGGAAGATGGTCGCGCAGCCACGGGCCGACGATCGGCAGTTCGTCGTCCGCCGCCATCGGCGGATTTTTCGCCAGTGCCTCCGGCGAACCGGCCATGGCGCCTGATACCAGTAACAATATCGTCGCGGCGATCTTCGCCAGGCTGATCTTCATAAGTGTCGTTACCCCCGGTCGTCCTGGTTCGAGTTCAATTCCTGAGCAGCGCGCGCAAGGTCGTCCTCGACGTCCACGCCGGCCCCGGGACGGACGGCCGGAATGCCGACGGCAATGGTCATGCCGAGCGACAAGGCGCGCAGCTGCTCGAGCTGTTCGCACACCTCGAGTTCGGACGGCGGCGCCGCGACGAAGCGGCGCAACTCGCCGCAGCGGTAGGCGTACATGCCGTGGTGGTGCAGCGCGGCCGCGGCAGCCCGTTCCTCACCGCCGGCATCGCGCGCATGCGGTATCGCGGCGCGGCTGAAGTAGATCGCGTGGCCACGATCATTACGGATGACCTTGACGCAGTTCGGGTTGCGAAAGTCCTCGATGCTCAGAAACGGCGACGCAAGGGTCGCGATGTCCACGGTCGCGTCGTCGAGCAGCGCCGCGCACTGGTCGATCAGCGCGGCCGGCATTGACGGTTCGTCGCCCTGCAGGTTGACGACGGCCTGCTTGTCGGACCAGTCCATGACATCGGCGACCTCGGCAATGCGTTCGGTGCCCGAACCATGCCGGTCGCCCGTCATGCAGACCGTCGCGCCGAAAGACTCGGCGACATCGGCGATGCGCTCGTCGTCCGTAGCGATGATGACGTCGCGGGCGCCGCTTTCTGCGCCGCGCTCGTACACGTGCTGGATCATCGGCTTGCCGAGAATCTCGCGCAACGGCTTGCCGGGCAAGCGGACCGACGCATACCGTGCGGGAATGACGACGACGAAATCAGCCATCGCCACCCTGTCCGCTGCGGATACGCGACTCGATCTGCTCGAGCAGCGGCGCGGCGTCAACGCCGTCCATGGCGAACTCCACCGGCACATACCAGAACTTGTCTTTCATGGTGCGACCGAGTTTAACGGCATCCTTCTCTGTCATGAACACGTCGAAGTCGTCACCGAACTCGAGCTCGCGGCGGCCGAGTGCAACGTGGTCCGGGAACGCGTGCTCGATGACCTGGATGCCCTTGCCGCGCAACAGGTCGAAGAAGCGTCGCGGATTGCCGATCGCGGCCACGGCGTGGACCGTTGTGCCGGCGAAGCGGTCGATCGGTCGCGCCAGCGAACCGTTCAGCCGGCACGCCTCGTCCGCCCGCAACTCGAACGTCATTGCATTCTGCTCGGGCACAGTCGGTTCGTGGTCGCCGCTGCGCAAAACGCCGTTCACGAGCACCTGGTCCACGTCGGCCAGGCGCTCGACGCCCTCGCGCAGCGGCCCCGCCGGCAACAGGCGCCGATTGCCGAGACCGCGCGAGCCGTCGATGATGCACACTTCGTAGTCACGCGCGAGGCGGTAGTGCTGCAAGCCGTCGTCGGCGACGATGACGTCGACGCCGTCCTCGACCAGCATGCCCGCTCCCCGCACGCGATCGGGATCGACGACGACCGGGCACTGACCGCGGCGTGCCAGCAGCGCAGGTTCGTCACCGACGACCGCGGCGTCGCTGTCCGCCTCGACCCGCATCGACGTGCCCGACTGGCTGCCGCCATAGCCGCGGCTGACGATACCCGGCGCAAAGCCGCGCTGCCTGAGCGCATCGACGAGCCACAGCACGGTCGGCGTCTTGCCGGTCCCGCCGGCCGTGATGTTGCCGACCACGATCACGGGCACGGCCGCGCGATGCGTGCGCAGAACGCCGCTTTCATAAAGTGCGCGCCGCAGTGCCAGGACCAGCCAGTAGAGACCGCTCAGCGGCAACAGGATCCAGCCGAGACTGCCGTCCGCGTACCAGACACGCTGCAACCAGTTGTAGACCCTGCGCCGCCTCACGCGCCGCCCGGCTCTTCGCTGAATTGCAGGTGGTACAGCGCGGCATACTGGCCGTTGAGCGCCAGCAGTTCGGCGTGCGTGCCCGATTCGACGATGCGGCCCTCGTCGAGCACGATGATCCGGTCCGCTTTCTCGACCGTCGAGAGGCGGTGCGCGATCACGAGTGTCGTGCGGTCCTTCATCAGCGTGCTCAGGGCCGCCTGGATGCGCCGCTCCGATCGCGTGTCGAGCGACGACGTCGCCTCGTCGAGTATCAGGATCGGCGCATTCTTCAGCAGCGCCCGGCCGATCGCGATGCGCTGCCGCTGGCCGCCCGACAAGAGGACGCCGCGATCGCCGACGAACGTATCGAATCCGTCGGGCAGGCTGTTGACGAAGTCGAGGATATGCGCCGCCTCGGCCGCGTCCCGCAGGGACTGCTCCGAGCAGCCGCGCAACTGCCCGTAGGCAATGTTGTTCGCGATCGAGTCGTTGAACAGCACGACGTCCTGCGACACGAGCGCGATATTGCGGCGCAGACTGTCGAGCGTGTAATCGCGCACCGAGACCCCGTCGATCAGGATGTCGCCTGAATCGAGTTCGTAGAATCTCGCCAACAGGCTAGCCAGCGTCGTCTTGCCGCTGCCCGAGTGGCCGACGATCGCGAGGGTCTCGCCGACGCCCACGTCGACGTTGACGCCGTCGAGCACGGGCCCGTCGTGGTCGCCGTAGGAAAAGCCAACGTCGCGGAAACTGACGTTGCCCCTGACGCGCTCCACGTCGACCGTGCCATGGTCCCGCTCGTCCTCCTCGTCGATGATCGCGAACAGGCTGTCGGCGCCGGCGACGCCGCGCTGCAGGGTGGCGTTGACGTTGGTGATGCGCCGCACGGGCTGCAGCATCAGCATCATGGCCGAGAAGAACGCGATGAACTGGCCGGCCGTCAGCGCGTCCTGGAGCGTTTCCTGCGCGGCGACGTAGATGACCAGCGCGATGCCGAAGCCGAAGACGATCTGCGTCACCGCACCGCCCAGCGAACGCACGCGGATCAGCTTCAGATTCTGTTTGCGATTGCGCGCATCGGCATCTTCGAGCCGGTCGCGCTCGTAGTCGTATCCGCCGAACGCCTTGACGACCCGGTTGCCGCGCACGACCTCCTCGGTCACCTGGGTGACATCGCCGACCGAGTCCTGGATGCGACTGCTGTAGCGCCGGAACGCGATGCCGAGCAAGCGCACGAGCCACGCCACGATCGGGAACAACACGGCGACGAACACCGTGAGTTTCGGGCTGTACCAGAGCATCACGGCGAAGGCGGCAATGACGGTCAGCACATCGCGCACCGCGATCGTGACGACGCTGGTCACCGATTCGGCGACCATCTCCACGTTGTACGTCATGCGCGACAGCAGTGGGCCCGCCGTCTGCTTGTCGAAGAACCGCGTCGGCAGCGTCAGGTACTTGCCGAACACCTGGCGGCGCAGGTCGCTGATCACCTGGCGCCCGATCCAGCCGAGCGACGCCTCGGTCGCAAAACCGGCCATGCCGCGCAGGATGAAGATCGTCATGAAGGCGTACGGTATCCACTCGACCGTTTCAAGTTGCTTCCCGACGAGCGCCTCGTCGGTCAGCGGGGCCAGTAGCGCGACGAGGCTGGCTTCGACAACCGCCGTCGCCGCCATGCCGCAGACGGCGACGGAGCCGATCAGCTTGTGCGGCGTCACGTAGCGCCACAATCGCGCGTAGACGACCTTGACCTGCGGATCGATGCGCTTGCTCACCTTATTCAACCGGGTCGTTGACCGTCGCGATGCTGATCTGGGTGAAGCCGAGCCGGCCCGCGACGTCCATCGCCGTGACAACGTGCTGGTGCTTCGCATTGGCGTCGGCGCTGATCGTCAGCGGCAGGTCGTTCCGGCCGCCTGCGATCTTCTGCAGCGCGTTGCGAATCGTCTCGGCGCGATTGTTGATGAGCTCGCGGCCGTTCACGAGGTAAATCCCGGACTCGGTGATCATGATGTCGATCTGTTCGGGCACTTCTGTCACGACAGCCGTGCTCTCGGCCTCGGGCAGGCGGATCGCGATCTGTGACTGCTTGACGAAACTCGTCGACACCATGAAGAAGATGAGCAGCAGCAGCACGACGTCGATCAACGACGTCAGGTTGACTTCGGGCTCGGTGCGTGGCCGCAGGCTCAGCTTCACTACTTGCCCTTGCTCTTGGTGCCGTCGCGTTCCTGGCGACGATGTAATGCTTCGACGAGCTTGATCGCTTCCTTTTCCATGTCCACGACGAGCGTGTCCACGCGTGAGCGGTAATAGCGATAGCTGATCAGGGCCGGGATCGCGACGGTCAGCCCGGCCGCCGTCGTGATCAGCGCCTCGGCGATGCCGCCGGCCAGCACGGTCGGATTCCCGACGCCGTGCGTCGTGATGGCCGTGAAAACCTTGACCATGCCGATGACGGTACCGAGCAGCCCCAGCAATGGTGACACGGCGGCCACGGTGCCCAGCGTCTCGAGGTAGCGCTCGAGTTCGTGCACCACGTGACGGCCCGTGTCCTCGATCGCGTCTTTCAAGACAACGCGGTCGCGATCGCGGTTGATGAGTCCGGCAGCGAGAATCTGCCCGAGCGCAGAGCCCTGGTGCAGCGTCTGGATCTGCTTCTGATCGAGCTGGTCCTTTTTCACCCAGCCCCAGACCTTGCTGGTCAGGTCTTCGGGAATCACGCGCTTTTGCTGCAGGGTCCAGAATCGTTCGAGAATGATCCCCATCGCAATGATCGCGCAGAGGATAATCGGCAACATCAACCAGCCGCCGGATTTGACGATTTCAACCATAGAGCCCAGACCGAATGGAAAAAAGGAATATACAACAGTTTATGTCCCGGCATGCCAGAAACGGCGTCGTTGCTCGCGTTCCTGACGCACATCGACGACACCCTCCGCGGCGCAGATGCGAAAGTACACAGCGCCTGCGTCGGCCGTGTTGAGGACAGCGGCGCCGCCGGCTCGCCAGCGGTCGACCACGCGGGGCTTGGGAAATCCCCAGCGGTTGGCATGCGCCGCCGACACGATCGCGACGCCGGGCCGAACCGAGTCAACGAACGGCGTACTCGACGACGTCAGGCTGCCGTGATGCGGCACGATGACGACATCGGCACCCAACGGTACGCCGGCCTGGATCAGCATCCGTTCGGCCGCGATCTCGATATCGCCCGTCAACAACAGCGCGTAAGGACCCGCCGACACGCGCAGCACGCAGGACGCGTCGTTGCCCTCAGGACGATTTGCCGACGGTGGATGCAGGATCTCGAATCGAATCGCGCCCGACCACCAGGTGCGGCCGGCATCGCACCGCCATCCGGCCACCGCCGGCAGGCGCTCACCCGCGATGACGTGTTCGATCGGGAAGCGCTCGCGCAGTGCATCGACGCCACCGCTGTGATCGAGATCCGAGTGGGATACGACGAGGCGATCGATCCGCTCGATGCCGCGCGATTCCAGGAACGGGATCACGACCTGGTCGGCGACACTGCCGCCGCCGCGCCACGCCATGCCCGTGTCGTAGAGCACGACGTCGGTATGCGTCTCGATCACGACGGCGAGACCCTGCCCCACATCCAGTACCCGCGTGTCGAAGCACGCGGCCGGCGGCGGTGACGACCGCCACGCGACCAGCGCGATGATCCCGAGCAACGCGAC
>JBFJQO010000131.1:0-6787 GCA_041616535.1 Woeseiaceae bacterium
CGAGACCGGCGCGATCAACCTGTCGCAGGGCTTCCCGGGCTTCGATCCGCCCGCAGCGCTGACCGAGCGCGTCGACTGGCACCTGCGCCACGGCGCCAACCAGTATGCGCCGATGATGGGGATTGCCGATCTGCGCGAAGCGATCGCGAACAAGAACCGACGCTTCCAGGGTCGGTCGCTCGATGCCGATGCAGAGATCACGGTTTGCACGGGCGCGACCGAGGGCCTGTTCAGCGCCATCACGGCGATCGTCCGCCCCGGCGACGAGGTCATCGTCCTCGATCCGGCTTACGACTCCTACGAGCCGGCCGTGCGCCTGTCGGGGGGCGTCACGCGGCACGTCCCGTTGTTGATCGACGCGAACGGCCACGACTTCCACCCCGACTGGCAGCGTATCGGTGACACGCTCAATGCGAAGACCCGGCTCCTCATCCTCAATTTTCCGCACAACCCGACAGGGGCCATCCTGTCGGCGCAGGACCTCGACACACTGGCCTCACTCGTGCGCGACACGGGCTGTTTCCTCGTGTCCGACGAAGTCTACGAGCACATCGTCTTCGACGGCGAGCCGCATCGCAGCCTGCTGAGTCACGAGGAACTGTGGGAACGCACGTTCGTCATCTCGTCGTTCGGCAAGACCGTGCATGCGACGGGCTGGAAACTCGGCTATTGCGCGGCGCCGCCGCGACTTACAGAAGAATTCCGGCGCGTGCACCAGTTCACGACGTTTTCGGTCAGCACGCCCATGCAACACGGTGTCGCGGATTACCTGCGCGACCATCCGCAATGGTGCGACGAGTTACCGTCGTTCTACCAGCAGAAACGCGATCACTTCAACGGACTCCTGGCCAGGTCCCGGTTCCGGCTGTTAGCTGCGCGCAGTACGTTTTTCCAGATCGTCGACTACGGCGAGATTTCCGATGAACCCGACGTACAACTCGCGAAAAAATGGACGCGCGAGATCGGCGTTGCGTCGATCCCGCTCAGCGTGTTTTGCGCAACGCCGTTCACGAGCACGCGGCTGCGTTTCTGCTTTGCCAAGGACGATGCGACGCTCGAGGAAGCCGCGCGCCGACTGTGCGAGCTTTGACGCCGACTCAGGCGCTGCCGACCTGGTACGCGATCAATGCGCCGAGGTAGCCGATCGCCGTCATGTAGCCCCACGCGAACACGGGCCATCGCCAGGTGTTGGTCTCGCGGCGGATGATCGCGAGGGTCGCGGCGCACTGCAGGCAACAGGCATAGAAGATCAACAGGCCGATAACCATCGGCAGCGTAAAGACGGCGGTTCCGTCGGGACGCTTCGCCGCCTTGAGCCGCGTCGACAGCGTTCCTTCGTCGGCCTCGTCGCCGACGGCATACACCGTGCCGAGCACCGCGATGACGACCTCTCTCGCGGGGAAACCCGCAATCACGGCAGACGACACGCGCCAATCCCAGCCGAGCGGCTCGAACACGGGCTCGACCACCTTGCCGGCACGCCCGAGCCAGCTCTGTTCCATCTGCACGGCTGCCACCGTGTTCTCGTCGAGACCGGCCGGGATTTCCCCGGCCCGCGGAAAATACGCGAGCGCCCAGACGATAACGGCGACCGCGAAGATCACGGTACCCGCGCGGCGCAGGAACACCTTGGCGCGCCCGAGCAGCTGGATGCCGACCGTCTGCAGGTTGGGCCGGCGGAATTCGGGCAGCATGAGCGCAAACGACGGCTTCGGCCCACGCAACGTCGTCTTGCGCATGAGCAGGGCCGTCAATACGCCCATGACGATGCCGAACAGGTACAGGCCGAACAGCACGATGCCCTGCAGGTTCAGGAAACCGACCTTGCTCGACGGAACGAACGCGGCGATCAACAACGCGTAGACCGGCAGGCGCGCCGAGCAGGTCATGAACGGTGCCGCGAGAATCGTCGCGATCCGGTCGCGCCGATTCGGAATGACGCGCGTTGCCATGATGCCCGGCACGGCACAGGCGAAACTCGAGATCATCGGGATGATCGACTGGCCGGACAGGCCCACCGAGCGCATCGCCCGGTCCATGAGATAAGCGGCACGCGCCAGGTACCCGGAGTCCTCGAGCAGGATGATGAACAGGAACAGGATCAGGATCTGCGGCAGGAAGATGACGACGCTGCCGACGCCGGCGATGACGCCGTCGGCAATGAGGCTCGAGAACGCATTGTCACCGAGGCTTGCGAAGACGCCCGCGCTCAGCGCCGCCGCAGCACCGTCGATCAGGTCCATGAGCGGCGTCGCCCACGCGAACACGGCCTGGAAGACGACGGCCATGACGACGAACAGACCGACGGTCCCGGGCACGGGCCGGTTGAGAAAGCCGGTGATGCGCGTGCGCCACGAGACGTGGACGGGAGCCGTCTTGTGCACCTTGCCGAGGACGTCGCGCACCCACGCATACCGGATGCGTGCATCGCGGGCGATCGGCGGCTCGGACTCGAACAACGCCGTGCGGAACTCTTCGATCCGCTGACGCGACGCATCGCTCAGCTTGGCGAAGGCGACGCGGTTGCCGTCGGTCGGCCCGTCGATCAGCAGGCGCTCGACTTCGGCAAATCGCAGTGGCTCACGCGCATCAGTGGCCAGGCGTTGGGCCGCCTCCGCGAGTTCGGGCCAGACGCGCACGCGCCGCGGCGGCGTCAGGTTGCGAATGTCCGCCAGGGCACGACGCAGCAGGTCGAGACCGGCCCCGGTCGTCGCGACGACCGGGTAAACGGGCACGCCGAGCAACGCGCTGAGTTCCGCCGTGTCGACCTGGATGCCGCTTTTTTCCGCCGCATCGTTCATGGTCAATGCGACGACGGTCGGCAGTTCCAGTTCGATCAATTGCTGGACGAGAAACAGCCCCTGGTACAGGTTGGTCGCGTCCAGGACGGCGAGGATGCCGTCCGGTGCACTCGTCCCTTCCATGCGGCCGAAGATGACGTCGACCGAGATGTGTTCCTCGAGCGAGTGCGCGCTCAGTGAATGCGTCCCCGGCAGGTCGACCAGCTCGGTCGTCGTATCGTCGTACTTCATGTACCCGACGTGGCGCTCGACCGTGACGCCGGGATAGTTGCCAATGCGTTGACTGAGCCCGGTCAGCCGATTGAACAGCGTGCTCTTGCCGGAATTGGGGTTGCCGACAACCGCGATGCTCGCATCGGAGCGCTTGGCGACGGTTATCTCATTGGCGGGTATGCGGATTTCTGCGGACTTAGTCACCCGCAGCCACTGGCGCTACGTGGAAGTGCCTGGCGTGCTCCTGGCGCAGCGAAATGCCGCAGCCGAACAGCCGGAATTCCATCGGGTCGCCGCCAATGGCCGAACTCGCGTGCTCGACCTCGGCGCCTTCGACGAGACCGAGGACCATGAGCCGCTGGACCTGTGGGTCGCTCGCGTCAACGGCGTGGATCACGCCCTTTTCGCCGCGCTTGAGGGAGGCCAGTGTGTTGCCGTTGTTCGCCATAAAGCTTTGTATCCCTTGAATTTTCCGACTCTTCCCGGAAACTGTCTCAAATGATAATGATTCGCATTACGAACTGCAATAGGCAATTATACGGATGTCGCGTCCGAGCGTTCAGTTTGCGTTCATCGACCCCGGCGTAGCGTGTTATGCAACATCAACCGCGAGGACCGCGTCATGAGAAACGCCCCCCAACGCTCGCAAGCGACGGTGCAAAAGCGCACGCCCGGGCGCACGCTGTATATCGTCTGCCTGACCGTCCTGTTCCTGGCTTTCGCCGCCGTTGCGACGCAGGACGCACACGCCAACTCGCCGACAATCCGCCTGTTCCCGACGACCGTTGTCGAGGACCTCAAGCAGACCGGTAACGTCGCTCGCGACATGGAGACCGGGCTACAGGAAATCATTGGCCGACTCGACCAGCAGCAGGAACTCTACAACGAAAGCAAGTGCGACGGGGCCGAGAACGACTCGGGATGCCAGCGCCTCGCGCGGCAGATCGGCGCGACCTATCTCGAGATGCTGACCATCATGGAAGAGCGCCTCCCGGACATGGAGCACACCGTCAACAACACACGCCTGAGCCTCGAGAAGGGCCTGCGCAACGAACTCGGCAGGAAGATGACGCCGTGGACCTTGCAGGAGACGCTCATCGGCAAGAGCACCAGCGCCGCAACCCAGCAGTCTGCGCCGACGCTGCGAGGCCGCTCGGGCATGCGTCTCAGTGAACGCTTCAAACAGTATTATCAACTGGTCGCTACGTCCGGCGCCAAAGGCGACCAGTCGCTTGCGGTGCTGGCGTCGGACATCTACCTCGACATGGAGGAGACCAGCCTGCTGATCCAGCGGACGCGCCAGGAGATCGCGCGCGCGACGCTCATGGAACAGCTCAACCAGTCATTCGGCATTATCACGCCCGAGATGATCGAAGTCGTCGGCGGCGTCAAGTCGATTCTCTTCGGCGACATGGACGGCACCGCGCTCGTCGCCGGCCCTCCCCCGGGCAGCATCGAAGAAGCCTATCGCAGCCCGCTGGAACAGTAAGGGAGCTCCATCATGCGCACGAAACTGATCATTTTCCTGGCCGCCACGTTCCTCGCATCCTGCGCGTCCAATGCTCCCGAATGCGTCGGGCCGCAATCGAAGAACCTGTCGTCGGCGATCGACCAGGCGCAGATATCGCTGATCAACGGCTGTCACGCCCATTTCGACCGCTACTACGACAGCCTGCTCGGCATCGCCGAGGGCGATCCCAAGCCCGAGAACAAGCGCGTCTTCAGCGAATTTCTCGTGTGGTCGAGCGACAAGGGACTGCTCAGCAACCGCCAGGCCCAGAACTACTACAACCGCTACTTCAACGTGAAGTTCATGTCGCTCAAGGGCGATTACAACAATTGCTCGCACACGTGCCCGAACAAGCAGAAGTTCCTGTTCGACATGGAGCGCGAGTTGTCCGACAAGGAGCGCGGGCTGCTCAGGGTTAGCCTCGACAACGAGGGTTATTACCGTGCCGACCAGCTATACCAGGAAGTCGAGCTGGTCCTCGAGGCAACCTGCACAGCCTGCGCCGCGGGCCGCTGATCCTGGGCGTAAGCCATGAACCGCACATGGGTTTTCGTCAAGGGCCTGGCAGCGGGCGCGCTCGGTACGCTGATCGGCGGAGCGGCGATGCTTTACGTGCTGGGCCGCTCGGGCATCATCCGCTTCGACGACACGGCCATCAGCAGCCCCGGTGTATGGCTGCACTGGGCCTACACGAATCTCGGCCTGTCGATCCCGGTCTTCGCCGGCCTGTTGCTGGCCTACTTCGTGACGCTCGGCCGACTGCGCGATGCCCTCGCGAAATCGAAGCCGATCAACCTGATCGTGCAGCTCGATCACCTGACCGACATCTGGACCACGCTGTTCTTCGGCACCGGCGTCATCTGGACGGCCATCGGCATGCGCAGCGCACTGATCTTCGCGCTCGGCGACCGCGATGCAGCAATGTCACAGGGCGCGTTCGCGATGCTCGAGCGCATGATCGACGGCGGCATTCTGCTCGCGCTGTCCACGACGATCTTCGGCGGCATCGGTGGCTACCTGATGCGCGTCTACAAGACGATCACGCTCGGTGCCGAACTGCAGCAGCAATTCGACAAAGCGGCGAGAGCCGACACCTCGGAGATGCGTGAAAGCCTGCAACGTATCGAGGAACACCTGCGTGGAGATCCGGCATGAGCCGCTCGCCGCTCTCCTATCCCCTCAGCCGTGCCGCTGACACGGACGTTGGCGGTGCGGCTGATCTGCAGACCGACATCATGCGTTTCATGGCGATCCTGTCGCTGTGTCTCGTCGCCATCTTCGCGCTCGTGCAAAGCATTCCCCTGGCGCCCGTGGAACCCGCGGCGCCCGTCGAGCCGCCGCCTGCGGTCGTGGAGCAGGTCAAGGCGCCGGCGCCCGAGCCCGAACCCGTCATGCAGCGCATCGAGCGCCCCGCGGCGCAACCGGTGCCGAGGGAGAATCCGGTCGAACTGACGCGGCCCAAGTGGGTCTCGACGTTTACGCCCGCGGAGAAACCCATCCCGGCGTCCGAGCCCGCGGTCGCCGCACCGGCGCCACCCGTCGCCGAGGTGCCGCCGGCACCCGCCGAGCCGGTTGCCGTGGCCGCGGAGCAGGAAGGATTCACGCTGCGCTTCGCGTCCGATGCCGCACTCACGCGCGCCGTGGCCGCGCATCACGTCGGCTTGTATGCCCTCGAGTCCGGCCGCGCCAAGCGCATGACGGTCAGCGAGAGCCGTATCAGCTTCTGGGATGCCTCGACGCCGAACGCCTTCCATGAAATGGAGGCGCATACCGTGCCGGTCGCGGTCATTCGCGCACTGGCCCGCACCGGTGTCGAGACGAGCGCCGTTGACTGGGGCGTCACACTGCCTGGGAAGATGACATCACAGCTCGAAGCCCTGATGCGCGAGCATCGCGGTGGCTCGCTGATCATCGACGCGAGCGGCGACATCCGTTGGGAGGCCTCCTGATGAAACGTATCCTGATACTCATTACGATCTTCGTGGCGCAGTCGATCCCGGCTGTCGCCGAGTCCCGCGAAAAGGACCTCGACCGCTGGGTCGATCGCGACCTCATTCCTTACGTGCGGCAACAGTTGCTCGTTCACCCGCGCTTCAAAGGCGAAACCGTCATGTTCGTCGTGCTCGACGACAATGCCCCGGCATCGTCGACGAACGCCCTCGCCCTCTCGATGCGCGATCGCATGCTGGCGGCCGCCGTCGAGACGCGCGGCATCGAAATCGGCTGGCAACAGGGCCGCGGCGGCGTGTCGCTCGAATCGACG
>JBFJQO010000132.1:0-6742 GCA_041616535.1 Woeseiaceae bacterium
CGACGACTCGCCCCTGGCGAGGATTGCGAGCAGCAGGTCTAGGTGCAGGGTCTCGGGGTCGGCCGTCGCCCCGGCATGAAACGCGACGTGCACGAGCGGCGTCTGCGCTGGCGTCTCGATCAGCAGGCGCCGCGGGCCCTGTTGCTCGGGCTCGATCGTCCTGATCTCGGGCGGCGCATGCTGCCGCGGGATCGGCGAGAGGTACTGATCGGCCAGCAGGTAGATTTCCTCGGGCGTCACGTCACCCGCGAGGATCATCGAAATGTTGTTCGGTGCGTAGTAAGTCCTGAAGAACGCCTCGAGGTCCTTTTGCGTCCAGTTCTCGATGTCCGACGGCCAGCCGATCACCGGGTTGCGGTACGGGTGGGCGATATAGGCCGTCGCCACGACCTGCTCGAAGAGGCGGCCGTTGTTGTCGTCGTCGACGCCCCGGCGGCGCTCCGAGTAGACGGCGCCGCGTTCGCTTTCGACGACCTTCGGGTCAATCGCGAGATTCAAAAGGCGGTCGCTCTCGAGTTCGAAAATCGCCTCGAGCGCCGATCGCGGGAACCAGTCCATGTAGACCGTGACGTCATTGCTCGTATACGCGTTGTTGGCGCCGCCCGCGGCTTCCATCTCGCGGTCGAACTCGCCCTGGTCGCGCTTCTTGGTGCCATTGAACATCATGTGCTCAAAGAAGTGCGCAATGCCGGTGATGCCCGGGTACGCGTTGCGACCGCCCGCGCGGACGAAGTAGTACAGCGCGACGTTCGGGATATCGTGGTCGGGCCAGACGACGATCTCGAGGCCGTTCGGCAGGTTGAACGACGTGATCTCGCGCGGCACGGCAGCCTTTGCCGAGTAGTCGAACACCGGTTTCAGCGGGATCTCCTCGAGCAAGACGGGCGGCGGGCGCTCGAACTCGGGCAGCAGCCTTTCGCCGATCACGGCGGCGACGCCGAGGACCGCCAGTACCGCAACGGCCGCGTTCAGCTTCTGGCCGGCCTTGTAAACGATCGACTGGGTCTGGTCGACATCCACGGCCTTCTGCAGACCCGTCGGCGTGATTTCGTAGATCCAGGCAAAAATCAGCGCGACCGGGAAGCCGATCGCGAGCAACAGCAGCACGTAGTCGCTGACCCAGCGCGACAGCCCGACACCATCGACCAGATGGTTGATGATCCAGACGATCAGCCAGCTGGCAACGGCGTACAGCAGCGCGACTTTGAAAACGTTGCGCCGCCGGAGTTCGGCGAACAGCGACATGGCGATTATTCTAGCCGAGCAGCCCCTCTCGACGATACAGGCGCGCGCAAACGAACGTCAGGATGACGCCGATCACGAGCGTGCTGACCACCGAGATCGCAACGTGCATGCCGTTGACGGGCTCGTTTTTGACCATATCCACGAGCAGCAGGTGCTGGCTCAGCGAGGGGACGAACATAAACTCCGTGCGCGGTCGCAACGTCAATATGCTGACGATCAGGATCGGCATCGTAGGCGCGAGCAGCACGACGCTGAGCCAGGTCTGCGCTTCTCGGTAGCTCTTCGTGAACGAGGCGACGAGCGTCATCGCGGCCGCGCCGACCAGGATAAACGGCAGGAAGATCAGCAGCGCGGACAGGACCACGCGGATGCCGAAGTTCGGCGTCATGCCGAGTTTTTCGAGCGGCATGTAGCCGAGCGCGAAGTAGAACGCGACGAGACTCAGCATCAGCGACAGCGTCATGAACAGGCACGCGGCGAGAATCTTGCCGACGATCAGCTGATCGCGCGTCACGGGCAGCGACAACAGCGGCTCCAGCGAGCCGCGCTCGCGCTCGCCGGCCGTGGCGTCGATCGCGAGGTACATGCCGCCCATGAGCGCGGCGAAGATAAAGAAGTAACTCATCATGCCGAGCAGGATGGCCGAGCGCCCGCTCGGCGTCGAGACGTCGACCTCGTCGAGGTTGATCGGCTGCAGCGACATCGGGTTCACGCCACGCGCGACGACGCGCACGCCGGCGAGCAGCTGACCGTAAGCGCGTACGGCGGTGCGGACGCGCCGCGATTTGCGGTCGGCGTCCTTGTTGGCCTGGTCGGACACGAGCTCGACGCGGGCCGGCACCATGTCGGCCAGCTGTTGACCGAATGCCTCGGGGATGACGAGGACGACGTCGTGCTCGCCCGTCGTGACCGCGTCAATCGCGGCATCCATGTCGGCCGGCCCGTCGACGGCGTCGATGTTCTGGCTGCGCAGGAACGCCACGAGGTTTGGCGCGTTTGCCTGGCCGATAACGGCCAGCTCGAGCGTCTTCTCCGCCGATTCCAGCGAGCGCTCGATCGACAGGTTGATGACGAACGAGAACAGCAACGGACCGAAGATCGGGCCCATGATCAGCGCCGACATCAGCGTGCGGCGATCGCGCAGGTTCTCGAGGATCTCCTTGATGAAAACGGTCAATGCCGTATGCATCAGTCTGCCTCCACCATGCCGATGGCCTTGACGAAAGCATCCTCGATATCGTCGCAGCCGGTGCGCCTGCGAATGCCGTCGATCGAATCGTCGATGGCGACCTGGCCGTGCGCGATGATGCAGATGTCGTCACAGAGCGCGGCGACCTCCTGCATGATGTGGCTCGAGAACAGCACGCAGCGGCCGTCGTCCTTGAGCTTGAGAATCAGGTCGCGCAGGGAGCGCGTCGCCATGACGTCGAGGCCGCTGGTCGGTTCGTCGAGGATGACGTTCTGCGGATCGTGGACCAGTGCGCGGGCGAGCGCGACCTTGGTCGTCTGGCCGTGCGAGAAGCCTTTCGTGCGCCGGTCGGCGAAATCGCCGATCTCGAGGCGCTTGACGATGGCATCGACACGATCGCCGATCTCGGCCTTGTCCATGCCGCACAGTTTCGCGAAATACTCGACGTTCTCGCGCGCCGTCAGGTGCGGATACAGCCCCGCGTTGTGCGGTAGTGCGCCGATGCGCGAGCGTGCGCCGAGATTGTCGGCGACGACATCGACGCCGTCGATCGTGGCCTTGCCCTGGTCGGGTTTCAACACCGTGTACAGGATACGCAGCGTCGTCGACTTGCCAGCGCCGTTCGGGCCTAGCAACCCCGTGATCTTGCCGTTCGGTGCTTCGAAACTGACGTCGCGCACGGCCAGGACCTTACCGAAGGACTTGTGAATGCCGTCTACCTTGATCATGGCGCGGGTCCCGAGAAGTCGAGAAAGAAGGGGGTCACGAAATTCCGCGCCATGCAGCTCGTGTCGAGCTCGAGCGGATTGCGGTTCGCGACGAAGTCGGCGACGACCTTGCCGGTGCAGCCGATCGTGATCAGGCCGTGGCCCTGGTGCTCGCCGACGAGGTGGGTCGCGAAGTCGAGATCGACGGCGGCCATCTCGGCGTAGCGCGGCGGCGTGATCGGATCCGCGTCCCCGGACAGCAACAGGAACGGCAGGTCCGAATCGAGCGGCACCTTGAACTCCGGGTCGATCGGCCCGGCCGGCCAGCGCTTGCACATGGCTTCGAGCGTCTCGACCTGGAACGAGCCCATGTAGCTTGCCGCGATACCGTCGTAGTCGATCGTCGTCGGGTCGAGGAACGGGATGTCCTCGGTGCACATGACCGAGTTGTGCATGCCGAGCGCGAGCGTGTCGGACAGCGCGATCGCGGTCAGCAGGAACTGCGAGGCAATCGGGCCGTAGTTGCCCAGGCCGGCCTCGTGGATGAACAGCGGCAGCAACGCCATCGTGTTGTGGTTGTATACGAGCAGGCGAACCGCGCCCGCAAACTGCCCCGGACCGAGCGTGAACGTTTCGGTGCGGCCCGTGTTCGGGTGCGGCACGCTGACCTCGACCGGCGCGCTGCGCAGCCCGGCCACGACGCGGTCGAAGGTGGCCTGGATGTCCGGGAAGGCCTCGCTGCATTTCTGATCGTGAGCGCAACGGGCGAGGATGCTGTCGACCGCCTTCTGGCTCTCGGTCGCGATCTCGGGCCCGAGCGCGATCTGCGGCGGCACGACGCCGTCGATCGTGACGGTGCGCGTCGAGGCGGGGAAGCGGCGCGCAAAATGCTGGGCGACGCGCGAGCCGTAGGACACGCCGTACAGGTTGAGCTGGTCGTAGCCGAGCGCCTCGCGAATCGCGTCGAGGTCGGTTACGGCGACGCTGGTCGTGAAAAAGCGCGGGTCGTGCGGCAGGTTGTCGAGGCACTCGTCGATGAACGCGGCCGTGTCGTCGAGCGAGTAGTCGGTCTCGAACAGGATGGCTTGGTCGTCGATGTCGCAATCCATGCGCGCGGACTCGCCCGTGCCGCGCTGGTCCACGAGCAGGATGTCGCGATTGCGCCGCAGCTCCTCGAACGCGCTGCGGGCCTGCAGGTAAAACTCGACCGAGCCCTGGCCCGGACCGCCCGCGATCGGCACGACCGGGTCGGGTTCGGGGTTCAGGTTCAGGGCCGGCACGACGGCGACGCGGATGCCGATCTCGGGCGAATCCGGGTCCTCGGGGTTCAGGGGCCGCGGCATCGTCGCGCAGCGCGCCTTGATGCTCGGGAAGCCCGGCCCCGCGCTGATGCGGCATTCCTCGAGCGCGAGCGGCTGACCGGCCGCCGCGCCCGCGAGGGCGAGCAAGGCGATGGCGAGCAGCGGCTTGCGAGCAGGGTTCGTTGTCATTGTTATCCTGTTGGCGCCGGCGAGCGGGCTATCTTGGACAAACGCTTGCGGTTAGTAAAGTTCGGCTGGCACCGGGCCGGGACAGCGACTAGAATCGCGTGCCCCCGGCCCGGGATTTGGCTGTTTTTTGAGCAATGCGCAAAGTTTACGACGTCATCGTGATCGGCGGCGGTCACGCCGGAACGGAAGCGAGTCTCGCTGCCGCGCGCAGCGGTGCGCGCACGCTGCTCGTAACCCACCGCATCGCGACGCTCGGGCAGATGAGCTGTAACCCGGCCATCGGCGGCATCGGCAAGGGCCACCTCACGAAGGAGATCGACGCGCTCGGCGGCGCCATGGCGCGCGCCGCCGACCGGGCCGGCATACAGTTCCGCACGCTCAACGCCTCGAAAGGCCCGGCCGTGCGCGCGACGCGCGCCCAGGCGGATCGCGAGCTCTACCGTAAGGCGATCCGCGGCATGCTGCTCGGCCAGCCCAACCTCGAGGTCGTGGAAGCCGCGGTCGACGACCTCGTCGTCGACGGTGAGCGCGCCGCCGGCATTGTCACGGCATCCGGGGACCGCTTTCTCGCCCGTGCCGTCGTGCTGACGACGGGCACGTTCCTCGGCGGGCGAATCCTCGTCGGCCGAACCGAGAAAGCCGGCGGGCGCATCGGCGATGCGCCGGCGATCCGCCTCGCCGAAAGGCTGCGCGAGATGCCGTTCAACGTGGCGCGTCTCAAGACGGGTACGCCGCCTCGCCTCGACGGCCGCACGCTGGACTACAGCGTCATGCAGGAGCAGCCCGGCGACCTGCCAATGCCCGTTTTCTCGTTCCTTGGCGAGCGCCGCGAACACCCGCGGCAGGTGTCGTGTTTCATCACGAAGACGACCGCGGTAACTCACGACATTATTCGTGCCTCTCTCGGCGAGTCGCCGATGTTCTCGGGGCTCATCGAGGGCGTCGGCCCGCGCTATTGCCCGTCGATCGAAGACAAGGTCGTGCGTTTTGCGGACAAGAACACTCACCAGGTTTTTGTCGAGCCGGAAGGGCTGACGACCCATATCGTGTACCCGAATGGTATTTCGACGAGCATGCCTCACGACGTGCAGGCGCGATTCGTGCACTCGATCGTCGGCTTCGAGAACGCCCTCATCACGCAGCCCGGTTACGCCATCGAGTACGACTACTTCGACCCCCGCGACCTCAGGGCGACGCTCGAAACGAAACCGGTGCGGCAGCTGTATTTCGCAGGCCAGATCAACGGCACGACCGGCTACGAAGAAGCCGGCGCGCAGGGGCTGTTGGCCGGCATCAACGCGGCGCGCGCGGCGCGCGGCGAGGAGCAATGGTTCCCCGAACGAGCCGAGGCCTACCTCGGCGTGCTCGTCGACGACCTGATTACGCGCGGCGTGTCGGAGCCCTACCGCATGTTCACGAGTCGCGCCGAGTACCGGCTGCTGCTGCGCGAGGACAACGCCGATCTCCGCCTGACGCCGAAGGGCCGAGAGCTCGGGCTCGTCGATGACACGCGCTGGGACGCATTCGAAACCAAGCGCGAGGCCGTCACGGCCGAGCAGCGCCGCCTGGACGAATCGCGCGTGAAGCCGGAGGGGGTGCGCGCGAGCGCGTTGCTGAAGCGCCCCGGGTGCAGTTACGGTGACGTCGTCGCGCGCCCCGAGGTGGGTCGTAACGAGGCGCTCGATGCGCTCGGCGACGAGCAGCGCGAACAGGTCGAGTTGCAGGTCGAAGTGCAGGCGCTGTATGCGGGCTACATCGACCGCCAAGAGCGCGAGATCGCAAAGCACGCAAAACAGGAGTCGCTGCGCCTGCCCGCGGACATCGACTACGCCACCGTGGACGGGCTATCCAACGAAGCGCGCCAGCGCCTCGACACGGCGCGGCCGGCGACGCTCGGCCAGGCGTCCCGCCTCGAAGGCATGACCCCCTCGGCCGTGTCGCTGATCCTCGTGCACCTGAAGAAAAGGCAGCTGCAAAAAAGTGCCTGACGCGCATGGTCGGCGGCCGCCGCAAGCAGGTATGCTGCGCGTATGAAGCCGATTCGCCAGATCGTGTTGCTGGCGCTGTTTGCGGTGCTCGCCGCCTGCGGCGGTCCCGGCGGTCCCGGCGAG
>JBFJQO010000133.1:0-6738 GCA_041616535.1 Woeseiaceae bacterium
GACCGGGAAGCCGTAGCCATAGACATACACGACGTCGATGTCGCCGGCACGCTGGACAATGCCCTCGGCGACTATGTTGCGGCCTTCTGATACCAGGGCGCCGATCAGTCGATCGACAATCTCCTCGTCGGAAATCTCGCGGCGCTCGATGCCAAGTTCCGCCGCCGTCGCAACGATGATCTCGTCCACTGCCGGGTCGGGCACGGGCTTGCGGCGTTCGTCGTAGCAGTAGAAGCCGGCCCCGGACTTCTGGCCGAGCCGGCCGGCTTCGACGAGCAGGTCCGGTACACGGTAGGTCGCGGGGTCGCCTTTCTCCTCCTCGCTGAGAGCCTGGCGTGCCTTGTAGCCGACATCCAGTCCGGCCAGGTCGAACACGCGAAGCGGACCCATGGCCATGCCGAAGGCTTCCATGGCACCGTCCACCTGTGCCGGCGATGCACCCTCGAGCAGCAGCAATTGCGATTGCTGGCCGTAGGGTTGCAGCATGCGGTTGCCGATGAAGCCGTAGCAGACACCGGCCACGACCGGGACCTTGCGAATGCGCTTCGCGAGCTGCATGCAGGTCGCGAGTACGTCGTCGGCCGTCTTGTCGCCGCGCACGACCTCGAGCAGCTTCATGATGTGTGCGGGGCTGAAGAAATGCAGGCCGACAACGTCGCCGGGACGCTTCGTCACGGCTGCAATCGCGTTGACGTCCTGGTAAGACGTGTTCGTGGCGAGAATGGCCCCGGGCTTACAAGTGTCGTCGAGCCTCGCGAAGATCTCCTTCTTGAGACCCGGGTCCTCGAAGACGGCCTCGATGACGAGATCGACGTCGGCCAGTGCCTCGTAATCCGTGCCGCCCGAAATCAAAGCGCGGTTTGCCGCGGCTTTTGCCTCGCTCAGCTTGCCGCGTTTCACGCTGCCCGCGTAATTGCCGTCGATGATCGACAGGCCGCGCCCGAGCGCCTCGTCATTGATCTCGATCAGCGTCACGGGTATGCCGGCATTGGCAAAACTCATCGCGATCCCGCCGCCCATGGTACCGCCGCCGATGATGCCGACGGATTCCACGGAGCGCGTGGCGGTATCTTTTGCGAGGCCCTCGATCCTCGACGATTGACGCTCGGCAAAGAAGAAGTGGCGCATGGCGGCCGACTGATCGCCCTGCATCAGTGCCATGAACTTGTCACGCTCGAAGCGCAGGCCTTCTTCGAACGGCATCGTGGTCGCCGCCTCGACGCAATCGACGATGGCTCGAGGCGCCTCGAGCCCGCGCGCGCGCTTCGCGAGCCCGGCGCGGTACTCGTCGAGGATCCCGGCATCGAAGTCCGGCACGGGCCGCTCGCTGCTGCGCCGCGGTGCTGCGCCGGCGTCCAGCAATTCCTGCGCCCATGCCAGTGCGCCCTCGCGCAGGTCGCCCTCCACAATCCTGTCGATCAGGCCGAGCTCCGCGGCCTGCGCTGCCGTAATCGGCACACCCGAAGTCATCAGGTCGAGCGCGGCGCGCACGCCCGCCAGCCGGGTCGTGCGCTGAGTCCCGCCGGCGCCGGGCAGAAGTCCGAGCTTGACCTCCGGCAGCCCGATCTTCGCCGACGGCACCGCGCAGCGGTAATGCGATGCCAGCGCGGCCTCGAAACCGCCCCCCAGCGCCGTGCCATGAATGGCACTGATGACGATTTTGGCGGACGCTTCGATGCGATTGTAGAGGTCGGGCAACCACGGCTCCTGGAGCGGTTTGCCGAATTCGGAGATATCCGCGCCCGCAATAAAGGTCCGTCCCTCGCAGATGAGGAGAATGGCCTCGCTCGCATCATTGGACGCCGTGTCGAAAGCCTCGAGGAGGCCCTGGCGCACGGGCTGGGACAAGGCATTGACGGGCGGATTGTCAACCGAAACGATGCCGATGCGGCCTTCGAGGGCATAGCGGACGGGTGCTGTCATCGAGGTACCTTCTTTTCACATTGGGTGGGCTATAATTGCGCTATGTACGGTCAACTCATCGAACAAGCGGAGAAGACCCTGCGCGCGCTGTATGCTCAGGACGATATCGCGGCCCAGCTAAAACGCAAGCTCGCCGACCTGATGGCGCGTGGCGAGGCGAATGCCGATGCCGCCTGCCGCGCGCTCAAGCTCAGCCGTCGTACCTTGCAGCGGCGCCTCAAGGCCGAGAAGACCAGTTTCCAGCGGATCCTGCGCGAGGTCCGCGCCGAACTTGCCGTCACCTACCTGCGCGACGCCCGCCTGAAACTGCTCGAAGTTGCGATGTTGCTGGGTTATTCCAACATCTCGTCGTTCACAACGGCCTTCAAGTCCTGGTACGACATGCCACCGACCAAGTACCGGCAGAAGTTCCTCGACGTTCCGCAAGCGACGGCCTAGTAGGGAATCGACTCCGCGATCGTCGCCCAGCGCTGCTCCTGCACCTGGTAAAGGTTGAGCGCGTCACTGCCGACGTGCTTCTCCCGGCTGAATGAAATGGAGGGCCCGCCGAACGGGTCGTCGTAATTGTCGATCGACTCGATCGCGCCGACCAGCGCATCCACGGTCAGGTCCCGGCCTGCGGCCTCGAGCGCCAGGGCGAACAAGTTGGCCGAGTTGTAGCCGATGATCGACTGCGGCGTCGGCTCGGTGCCGAACCGATCGCGGTAGCGCTGATACCACTCCGCGACCCAGCCGCCATCCTCGACACTGTCCGAATACGGCACGAAGAACGGCGACACGCTGTACAGGCCGTTCATGCCGCCGTCGGCCGCCACCGGGATCTCCGGAATATAGGGCACCATGTTGGCCAGGACGATGCCGTCCCATCCGGCGTCCCGGACGGCCGTGTAAATCAGGATCGTGTCCTTGATGAAGGCGCCGAGCAGCAGCATCTCGCAGCCCGAGTTCTTGATGCTCGTGGCCGTGCCGACAAAATCCGTCTCGGACCCCTTGTGACGGCCCACGTAGACGGATTCGAGTCCGAGTTCGTCGACGGCGTGCTCATAGCCGTCGGCGACCTCCGAACCATAGTCGGTCGCGGGCGACTGCAGGCAGACTTTGCCGAAGCCGTGCTGCTCGAGCATGTAACGCATGCCGCCGCGGACCTGGTTCTGGTAGGAGACGAAGTAGCTGAACTTGAGAGGATGCCAGGGCTCGTACATCGATTGGGCGGCCGACAGCGGAAACAGGCTCGGCACGTTGGCCTCGAACAGGCGATCGAACGTCGCATTGTTGTTCGGCGTGCCGATAGCGCCGAGCATCGCGAAGACGTTGTCGACGTTGAGCAGCTTGTTGACGGCCTTGACCGAGAGGGGGACCTGGTACTGGCTGTCCTCGACGACGAATTCGATGGTGCGTCCGTGCACGCCGCCGGCCGCGTTGAGTTCGTCGATGCGCATGCGCATGCCGTTGACGTGCGGCACCCCCCAGATCGCGAGGATTCCCGACAGGTCCGAATGCGTGCCGATCTCGATTTTGGTTGCCGTTACACCGCGCACCGTGCTCGTTCCGGCATCGTCGTCTCCGCCGCTGCAACTCGCCAGCGTCAACGACATCAGCAGCAGCAGGGTCTTCCTGTTCATTGGCATCACCCGATGTACATGCTGTCGATCAGTGTACTGTATTTCTCCTGAACGAAACTGCGCTTCAGCTTCATCGTCGGCGTCAGCTCGTCATCCTCCGCCGTCAGCAGCACGTCGATCAGGCGGAACTTCTTGATCGTCTCGACCGACGAGAAGCCCTGGTTGACGTCGGACACCTGCTCGTCGATCAGCGCGATGATCTCCCTGCGCGCGCACAGGGACTTGTAGTCCGTGAACGGGATCGCGTGCGTCTGCGCGAAGTGCTCGACATTCTCCTGGTCGATCATGATCAGGCAGGTCAGGTATTTGCGCTGGTCCCCGATGACCACGGCGTCCGATATGTAGGGCGAGAACTTGAGCTCGTTCTCGATGACGGACGGAGTGATGTTCTTACCCCCCGCCGTGATGATGATGTCTTTCAGTCGGTCCGTGATGCGCAGGTTACCTTCCGCGTCGATCTCGCCGACATCCCCCGTATGCACCCAGCCGTCGACGACGGTCTCGGCGGTCTTGTCGGGCTGGTTCAGGTAGCCGCTGAACTGGCCCGGCGACCGCACCACGATTTCGCCGCTGGCCTCGTCGATGCGGATGTCGCAACCCGGGAAAGCACGACCCACGGTGCCGAGGCGGAATTCGCCGCGTCGCGTCGACGTGACGATACCGGTTTCGGTCTGCCCGTAAGCCTCGAGGCAGGGCAGTCCGAGAGCGAGGTACCAGCGCAGCAGCGACTCCGAGATCGGTGCGGCACCGGACAACAGGCTGTGGGCGCGGTCGAGTCCCAGCATCTTCTTGACGTTGCGAAACACGAGGAACTCGGCGACCCGGTACCAGAATTCGTCGAACCTGGACGGCGTCTCGCCCACCAGCATCCTGTCGGCGCGCCGCTTTCCCGCGCGCAGCGCAGCATCGTAGGCCTTGCGTCCGATCCAGGTCGCTTCCGACATGGCCGTCGAGACTCGTGAATAGAACTTCTCCCAGACGCGCGGCACGGCGAAAAGGTAAGTCGGCGACAACTCCACGAGATTTTGCGCGACGGTCTCGGGGCTCTCGGCGAAGTTGATCGTCGCACCGCAGGCCACCGGCAGCCAGCCCGAGAAGATTCGCTCCGCGACGTGGCATAGCGGCAGGTAGGTCAGGAGTTCGTCTTCGTCCGTCATGTGGAAGACGTCGGTCGCGAGCGTCATTTGGTACATCGCGTATCGTTGCGACAGCATCGCGCCCTTGGGCAAGCCCGTCGTACCCGACGTGTAGACGAGCACGGCGATGTCCTCGGGTTTGCCGTCGTCGACGATGCGCTCGACTCGTCCGGGATGTTGCGCGCCGTAATCGCGGCCCCGCTCGTAGAGTTCCTCGATGGGCGCGACCCTGTCGTGCACGAAATCCCGCAGTCCTTTCCAGTCGAAGACCCAGACTCTCTCGACACCCGGGAGCCGCTCCTCGATCTCGAGATACTTGTCGAGCTGCTCCTCGTCCTCGACGAACAGGAAGCGCGTGCCCGAATCGACCAGCGCATGCTCGACCTGCCGCGCCTGGTAGGTCGGATAGACGCCATTCGATATGCCGCCCGCAAGCTGGTTACCGATATCGGCGAACAGCCACTCCTTGCAGTCTTCGCTCAGGATCGACGCGACGTCACCGCGCTGCAGCCCATGCGCGAGCAGCCCGTTCGCCACGGCCATCGCCCGCTCACGATAGTCGTCCCAGGACAGGCTCTGCCAGATGCCGAAGTCTTTTTCGCGCATGGCGATGCGTGCGCCCCGCTCGACGCTTTTCCGGAGAAAGAGCTGCGGCAGCGTGCGGCAGCCCTCGATTTCGATGGTCCCGTCGTTCACCGCCATGTCTTGCGTTTCTTCCAGCGCCGTCGGCCGCGTACGCCCTCTTCCTTGCGGCCGAGATAAAACTCCTTGATGTCCTCGCTCTCCAGCAGGCGGTCGCTCGGCCCGTCCATGACCATGCCGCCGACCTCCATGACGTAGCCACGCTGCGACACCCGCAGCGCGACGTTGGCATTCTGTTCGACCAGCAGGATAGTCAGTCCCTGTTCGCGATTCAGGCGCGAGATGATCGCAAAAATATCCGCGCAGAGCGCCGGCGACAATCCAAGTGATGGTTCGTCGAGCAGCAACAGGCGCGGGCGCGCGACGAAGCCACGCCCGATTGCCAGCATTTGCTGCTGCCCGCCGGACAGGTAGCCCGCCATCTTGCGGCGCAAGTCGCGAAGCACCGGGAAATAAGCGTACACGGTGTCGATATCGGCCCTGACGGCGTCGCGGTCGCGCCGATTATAGGCGCCCATCGCGAGGTTCTCCTCGACGGTCAGGAACGGGAAGACCTCGCGCCCTTCCGGAACGTGCGCGATGCCCTGGCGCGCGACCCGGTCGGGGTCGCGATTCTGGATCTCGCGGCCGTCGAGCAATACCCTGCCCTTGCGGCAGTCGAGCGCACCCGTCGCCGTTTTGAGCAAGGTGGTCTTGCCGGCCCCGTTCGCGCCGAGTACGGCGACGATTTCGCCTTCGCCGACGACCAGGCTCACGCCGCGTATGGCCATGATCGGACCATAGAAGGTCTCGACGTTGCGCAGTTCGAGCAGGGGCACGGTCATTGCGCCACTCCGAGATAGGCCTCCTGGACGGCCGCGTTTTGGCGTACTTCCTCCGGAGTGCCGATCGCCAGCAGCCTGCCGTCGTTAATGGCCATGACCCGGTCAGCCACCTGACCGACCAGCCCCATGTCGTGCTCGACCATGACGAGCGTCACGCCGAGATCGTGCTTGATGTCCTCGAGCCAGAATCCGACGTCGTCGGTCTCCTCGTTGTTGAGTCCCGACGCGGGCTCGTCGAGCAGCAGCATCGACGGCTCCGCACACAAAGCCCGGGCGAGCTCGACGTTCTTGCGAGCGCCATACGACAAGTCCGAGATGCGTTCGTCGCGATACTGCGCAATCTCGAGCAGGTCGATGATGTCCTCCACTCTGCGGCGATGCTCGAGTTCGGCGCGCCTGACCGATGGCATGAACACGAAGTCGGCGAACGGACTGGCGCGCATACGACTGTGGCGGCCGACCAGCAGGTTCTGCAACACGGTCGCGTTCTCGAACAGTTCGATGTTCTGAAACGTGCGCGCGATGCCCGTTTCCACGATCTTGTGCGATTTCAGCTCGAGCAAGTCGTGCCCGCCGTAACGGATCGAGCCC
>JBFJQO010000134.1:0-6733 GCA_041616535.1 Woeseiaceae bacterium
GCTAACGATGAACTTGAGGAAGAACTGGCCCCAGCTCGCCGCGAAGTCCCGCGCAAAGCCAGGCAGTTCCCTGCCTGCGACAGCGCGGAACAGGCGCCCGGCCTGGTACGGGCGATTGATCAGGACGGCGATCCCCAGCTCGTGGGCCAGTGGCAGCACGCCTTCCTCGGCTTCGCGCTCGCCGAGCGAGTAGTTGATCTGGATGAACTGCGGCTTGAAGGCGCGCATCTCGCGCATCAGCGCATCGTGCGCGCCGGCCGTGTAATGCGTCAGGCCGCTGTAGCGAATGCGCCCCTGGTCCTGCCAGGCGCGAATCGTCTGCATGTGCAGGGCTGTGTCACGCAGGTTGTGGACCTGCATCAGGTCGATGACGTCCGTGTTCATCAGGTCCGCCGAACGCTGCATCTGCCGCGCGCCGGATTCCAGCCCGTCGGTCCAGACCTTGGTCGCGAGAAACAGGTCCTTGCGCGCCACGCCCGAGTCGATGACGTCGCCGATGACCTTCTCGGAGCGGTTGTACATGGGCGAGGTGTCGAGAAGACGGCCGCCCGCCGCGACGAGCCGGTCGACGATGTCCCGGCGAGTCGCAATGGCCTGCGGGCTGCTGGCGACGTCGAAGACGTCGTAGGTTCCGAGCCCGATGACGGGGAGCGTTTCGCCACTGGCGGGGATCGGTCGCGTCAGCATGGTTTCCTCCTTGCCGAAGGCGAAGCCGGACAGTGTACCGAGCGCCGCACCTGCGGCAAGTACGTCTCTCCGGGTCCAGTCGATCATTGCACACCTGTCTCTGCGAGCGCTTTGGCCTTGCGCTTGTATTCACGGCCCAGCCATAGCGCCACGATCACGGTGACGACGGCAAACGGCACCATGAAAAGCGATATCGCTGCCATTCCCATGCCCAGTAATGACATGAGCTTGACGGTCCAAGTTCCGAAGACGTCGCCACCTCGATAGACGGCGGTGTCGATCGCGTTCTTGGTCTTGTACTTCTCCTCCGGCGTCACGACCGAGTACAGCATGTCCGTCGACGGCTTGGCAAAACCGAAACCGAGGCCGCGGCGTACGACATCCAGGACCGCAACTGCCATCAACGTTGGCTCGAGTGCCAGAAGCACAAAACCGAGAATCGAGACGAGCGGAAACAGGGAGAGGGATCGTCCGATGCCAAAGCGGGTGACTACCTGTTTGACGAGGAACATCTGTGCGACGATCGCCAGCGTGTTCTGTGCGACGTTCATGTTGGAAAAGAACTGGGTGCGCGCGTCGGGGCTAAGGATCGCCGTTTCTATGAGTTCGGCCCGGAACATGTACAGCGCTGTTCCGAGCAAGCTCGCCACGACGGACATCGTCGCGATCCCGAGGAAGTAGTTCGAAGAAAACAGGTGGGTGATGCCTGCATACGCGTTGCCGCCGAGCGGCTTTTCGCTCTCGACCGTTTCCTCGATCTCGTCTTCGTGCTCCTGATGCACCCAGTCCTTCAGACGGCCAATGCAGAGAACGGCGACCAGCAAGACGGCAGCGGATATCGGCAAGAGGTTCTGAAACCCGATCCTCGTGACCAGGGTGCTGGTCACTATGCCGCCTATCACCGCGCCGATACTGCCGCCTGAGGTAATCAGCCCGAACAGGCGGCGTCCCTGCTCGCGCGTGTAGATGTCCGCCATAAAGCTCCAGAAGACGGAGACGACGAACAGGTTGAATACGCTGACCCATACGAAGAACACGCGGCCGAGCCAGACATAGTCCTCGCCGGTGTCCCGCAGCTGCGAGAACACGGCCCAGAAGATCAGCATGTTGGCGATGAAGAAAAGATAGACCCAGGGCAGGAACCTGCGGCGCGGAAACCGCGATGCGACCCAGCCGAATGCGGAGGTCGCGAAGATCATCGTCACGAACGTGCCGATAAAGAGATACGGTATGGTATTGGGCCCACTGCCGACGCCCATTTCCTCGCGGACCGGACGTATGATGTAGTAGGACGACAAGACACAGAAGAAATACGCGAACGACCAGGCAACCGCGGCGAATTCATGGCGCTGGACGCCGAATATATCGCTCAGCAGCGATTTGTTCGCAGTGTCGCTTGTGGCGGTCATGCCGCCGATCATATCAACAAGAGGGGACGGCAATGGAAGCAACGGTGATCGTTACATTTCTCGCGCTCGGGCAGTTCGTGCTGTTCGGCGTACAGGTCGGGTCGCTGCGAGGAAAGCACGGCATCAAGGCACCGGCGACGTCGGGCCACGAGGAATACGAACGCATGCACCGCGTGCACCAGAACACGATGGAGCAGCTCGTCGTCTTCCTGCCCGCGTTGTGGATTCACGCATATTACGTCAATCCGCTGTGGGGCGGCGTCATCGGGCTCGTTTACATCGTCGGACGCTTCATCTACAAGAGTGCCTACCTCAAGGATCCGGCGTCTCGCGGCCTCGGCTTTACGATGTCGTTTGTGCCGTCCGCCGTGTTGCTGATCTGGGCGCTTGTCGCCGTTGTGCGCAAGTTGGTCTGATGCCCGTTCACGGCTTCAGAGTTCGATGCGGCTCTGGCAGTTGTGGCACTCGAACCACTCGGACTTGTACCCCGACACGGTTTCGTCGCGGTGTTTCAGACGAATCGCGCGACGCTCGCCGTCGAGACATTTCTGGCAGTACGGCCCGGCCTTCTCGCCGTCGCTGACACGCCAGTAGACCTTGCCGTCGAACTCCATTCGGTCGACGAGATCGATGTGGGCTTCGAGGTCGGCGACCTGCTGGCGCAGCCGCGCGTTTTCCTCGTGCAGATCCAGCGCCTTGCCTTCGAGTTCGAGAATCAGCTGGCTCGCGGTGACGTTGTCGGAGTCCTTGATCGCATTAAGGATCCGCTTGCCGATGTCGATGATGTCCATGCAGCCATCTTATCACCGGCCCAAATCACAAAGGGCCCACGATGTGGACCCTTTACTGATTTGGTACTCCCTAGGGGACTCGAACCCCTGTTGCCGCCGTGAGAGGGCGGAGTCCTAACCGCTAGACGAAGGGAGCGTCGCGGTCGGCCCAGCGGGCCGGGGGCGCTATTATACGGCGCAAGACCAATTATGGAAGGGGGGATCATGCGCAAATTTGCGACCGCGACCGTCGTCGTGATTCTGGCCGGACTGCTGGCCGGGTGCCCGCCGCAGGGCGACACTGCGCGCCTGCAATTCGAAGCGGAGTCGCCGGAATTCGACGAGGCAACGATGCAATACCGGGCGCTCTGGGAGGAGGACGCACCACGGATCGTTGCAGCCATGGAGCGTCGGACGGGGCTCGACTTCGAGAAAGGCCCGGTCGGCGTCATCGTGTACGAGGGCGTCAGCTTCTCAGGCTACAAGGACACTCCGATGAGGATGCGGGCGAGTTATCCGCTCGAGACTAAGCGCGGCACACTGGTGCACGAATTGTCCCACCGTATAACAGCCGACCTGTTCCGCAAGGACGAGTAGGATCACCCGTACATTTTCCTGTTTCTTTATGACGTCTGGGTCGATTTGTGGGGCCAGGCATTCGCCGACAACCAGGTCGCCGTCGAGAGCCGCCGCAGGGGCATCTACGACTATGAAGCGGCCTGGAAGGACGCGCTGGCGCTCGGTCCCGAGGGCAGGGCGGCCGCGTGGCGGGCAATTCTCCATGAACGCCGCTGATGCCGTTGCTATCATACGGCGCCATGATTGAACTCCAGACGGACTAATCGTTGAAGAAGAACCCGAAGAACGGGTCCCGAGAGCCAAGAATCGTCCCGCGGTCAGGCCACAACGTGACACGGGCCGAGTTTTCCAAGAGCGCGCTCAAGGTTCTGTACCGATTGAACAAGGCAGGCTACCAGGCCTTCCTCGTCGGCGGCTGCGTGCGCGATGCGATGCTCGAGCTTCATCCCAAGGACTTCGACGTGGCGACCAATGCGACGCCGGAGGAGGTCAAGGCGCTGTTCGGCAACTGTCGGTTGATCGGGCGACGCTTTCGCCTGGCGCACGTGCGCTTCGGGCGCGAGATCATCGAGGTGGCGACGTTCCGCGCCGCGGCGAATCACGATCACGACGACCATCACAGCGACGATGAGGGTCGCATCATCCGCGACAACGTTTACGGCACGATAGACGAAGACGTCTGGCGCCGCGATTTCACCTGCAATGCGCTCTATTACAACATCGCGGATTTCAGTATCTGGGACTACACTGGCGGCTTCGACCACGTCCACGAGAAACGTATCGTACTGATCGGCGATCCGGAGGTGCGCATGCGCGAGGATCCGGTCCGCATGCTGCGCGCAGTGCGATTTGCCGCGAAGCTCGGCTTCGAGATCGACGAGCCGGTGCTGCGCGCGATCGACCATCATGCTCACCTGCTGACCAACGTGCCCGCCGCGCGCCTGTTCGACGAGTTCCTGAAATTGTTCCAGGCCGGCAACGCGGAACGGACCTTCGACCTGTTGCGCGATCACGGTCTGTTTCGCGAAATGTTCCCGGCAACCGATGAGGAATTGGAGCGGGATGCGGACTTTATGCGCTTCACAAGGGCGGCGCTGCAGAACACCGACCGGCGCGTGCAACAGGGTCAGTCCGTCACTCCGATGTTCCTTCTCGGCGTATTCCTGTGGCTGCCCGTCAGGAAGCTCGCGGCAATCCGTCGCGCCGAGGAAAAGATGTCCGAATCCCAATCGCTGGCACTCGCAGCCTACGAGATCGTCGCGCAGCAACAGCGTCGCATCGCTATCCCGAAGCGTTTCACGGTCCCGATGCGGGAGATGCTCGCATTGCAGCCGCGCTTTGAGTTCAGGCGCGGCAAGCGCGCCATGAAATTGCTCGATCACCGGCGTTTCCGCGCCGCGTACGACTTCATGCTGTTGCTGGCCGAGGTCGGCCTCGGCAACGCGGAGACGGCGAAGTTCTGGACCGATGTGCAGACGCAGTCGGCCGAAGAACGGGCCAGGAGTTTCGAGATCCGGCAGCCGGCCGGCGGCAAGAAGCGGCGCCCGAGGCGGCGCCGCCGCCGCAAGCCTGCGCAAGACAGATGAGCGTGGGACGACACTGGTTTCCCGCCTACGTCGGAATCGGCAGTAACCTGCAGATGCCCGTGCGGCAGGTCGAGCAAGCGGCCGAGCGCCTGGCGGCCATCCCGGAATCCCGCCTGGTCTCGCTGTCGTCCTTGTACCGCTCGGCGCCGTTCGGCGGGATCGAGCAGCCCGACTTCGTCAACGCGGCTGCCGCGATGCTGACGACACTTCCGCCGCGCGATTTCCTTGACGCGCTGCAGGCGATCGAGGCACGGCAGGGGCGGGAGCGCGGCGCAACGCGATGGGGTCCGCGCGTGCTCGACCTCGATCTCCTGGTCTACTCCACGCTGACGCTCGACGAGCCCGGGCTTGATCTTCCGCATCCGGGCATCGGTGAGCGAAATTTTGTATTGTTGCCGCTTGCAGAGATTGCACCGGATCTCGCGATCCCGGGCCTGGGCCGGGCTGCCGATATCCCGGTCAACATGAACGAGCCGAGCATTTCCCGCATCGCATGAAAGACGCCCGTTACATCGCCATCGAGGGCCCGATCGGCGTCGGCAAGACGGCGCTTGCCCGCCGCCTGGCCGAGAGCCTGGGCGGAGAGCTCGTGCTCGAGGCGGTCGCAGAGAACCCGTTTCTCGAACGATTTTACCGGGACGGGCGCTCGGCCGCGTTGCCGGCGCAGATGTTTTTCCTGTTCGCGAGGGCGCGGCAGATCGAGGACCTGCGGCAATCGGACCTGTTCTCGCGCGTCCGCATTGCGGACTACCTGTTCACGCGCGACCGCCTGTTTGCCGAGCTCAACCTCGACGCCGAGGAACTCAAGCTGTACGACCAGATCGTGGCGAACCTGAACGTCGATCCGCCCGTGCCTGATCTCGTCATCTACCTGCAGGCGCCCGTCGACGCCTTGTTGCAGCGCCTCGCGCGGCGCAATGCGAGCTACGATCGTTTCGTCGAACGTGCGTATCTCGAGAAGCTCGCCGACGCCTATGCACGATTTTTCCATGAGTACGACGAGGGACCACTCTTGATAGTTAATGCGGCGCAGATCGATCCGGTCAATAATGACGCCGACTACGAACAACTGTTCCAGCAGATCGAACGTACGACCGGCGGGCGCCATTTCTTCAATCCCGTGGCGGCCGCTCTCGCCTGACAGGAAAACACCGATGTACACGCAGCTCGAACAACGCGATATGCCGGAACCGCCGGTCAATATTTCCACGCTGCGCAGGATGAAGCAGGACCGCGAGCCGATTGCCTGCCTGACGGCCTATGACGCAAGTTACGCCGTGCTCGTCGATGCGGCCGGTACCGATCTCGTGCTCGTCGGCGATTCCCTGGGCATGGTCATCCAGGGGCACGACACAACCGTGCCGGTGAAGGTCGAAGACATCATTTATCACTGCCGTACTGTGGCTCGCGGTCTCAGGCGTGCGTTTCTGGTCGCCGACATGCCGTTCATGAGTTACACGGAGCCGGGCCAGGCGCTCGACAACTCGGTGCGCCTGATGCAGGAGGGCGGTGCCATGATGGTCAAGCTCGAAGGCGGTGACGACCAGGTGCAGATCGTCGAGCATCTGGCGCGGCACGATATTCCCGTGTGTGCGCACCTCGGGCTCAAGCCGCAGTCGGTGCACAAGATCGGCGGCTTCAAGGTGCAGGGCAGGGAGCCGGACAAGGCCAAGGAGATGCTGGCATCGGCGCGCCGCCTGCA
>JBFJQO010000135.1:0-6722 GCA_041616535.1 Woeseiaceae bacterium
CGTGCCGGGCGTCGGGCCTGCGAAGGTGCTCGTTATCGGCGGCGGCGTCTCGGGCGCCAACGCGGCCGATATGGCCATCGGCCTCGGCGCCGACGTCACGATTCTCGACCGCTCGCTGCCGCGCCTGCGCGAGCTCGACGATATCTGGGGCGGGCGCGTGCATACGCGCTTCTCGACCAAGCATGCGATCGAGGAGCTCGTGCCCCAGTCCGACCTGGTCATCGGCGCCGTCCTGATCGCGGGCGCCGCCGCGCCGAAGCTCGTCTCGGCGGAGACCGTCAAGCGAATGATGCCGGGCAGTGTCATGGTCGACATCTCGATCGACCAGGGCGGCTGCTTCGAGACGAGTCACCCGACGACGCACGCGGACCCGACCTACGTGGTCGACGACGTCGTGCATTACTGCGTCGCGAACATGCCGGGCGCCGTCCCGCGCACGAGCACGATCGCGCTGACGAACGCGACATTGCCGTTCGTCAAATCTCTGGCCAACCTCGGATGGGTGCAGGCGCTCAAGCGCGACCCGCACCTGGCCAACGGCCTCAACGTGCACGCAGGCCGCGTGACGTACGAGGCTGTGGCCCGTGACCTCGGTTACGACTATCTCTCCGCCGAGGAGGTCCTGAAAGCTGCCTGACCCGCTTACCCCCTCAGGATCGGCAGTTTTGTCTGAGGCCGGGCGTAAGCCCGGCCTTTTTTTCAGCGCACGTCCTGGTCCTTGATGACGATCGCGCGCGGATCGATCTCACCGACGCCCACGATCTCGACGTTGTACTTGTATTCGCCGGGCGCCTGGTTCGGCTTGACGCAGATCCAGAGTTGTTTCTTGCCGTCACCGTAGGTCATTTCCTTGTCGAGCCAGTTGTCATTGGCGGTCTTGCCGTCGAAGATGACCCTGGTGTTCTCGAAGCCCTTGTCGGGCTTGAGCTTGACGATGATCTCGCCGCCCTGCCCGACGTCGATTTTCGGCGTGACGTCGATCTTCGCTTCCCCGTACTTGACGAAGAGATCGACCTGGCCTTTGCCGTTGCAATTGTTCGAACTGCTTTTCTTGACGAATGTGCCCGGCGGCGCGCAAGCAACCAGTGCGGTGGTGCAGGCGATTAGTATTATTCTTTTCATGTCCGGCCTCCCCGAATTGGCGTCGGTAATGTCAGCATAGTCTATCTGCGAATATTGTGCCGACCGACGATGCCGACGAATCGAGCGTCGACATGCAGGTCCGCGAGGTGCGGTTCGGCACCGAGGATGACGACCGAGTACCCCTTGTCGACCGCGGTCTCGAGATCGTCGAGCGCCGCGTCGGTATCGCCGTAGCGATGACGGATCAACGCGCGGATGTAGTCGGCGTAGGGGTCGTCCGGTAACCGCGTCGAGGCTCTTTCGATCTCGGCCATCGCGGCGTCGCGGTCGCCGAGCATGGCCAGGATCCAGGCATGATCCATGAGCAGTGCCGGGTCGTTCGGGTTGACCGCGAGCTTGGTCGTCGCGCGCTGCGACGCTTCGAGAAACGCGGCGCGCGCCTCCTCGGGCCGGTCGTCGTTCCAGAGGATATCGCCGAGATTGGACCAGTAAAGGTGGTCGTTGGGCGCCAGTTCGATCGCGGAGCGTAACGTTTGCGCGGCTTCCTCGTAGTCGCCGAGGTAATAGAGCATCAGGCCGAGATTGCTGTAGGCGTTCGCCTGCGGCTCGAGCTCGATGGACCGCGCGAATGCCGGCGCGGCGGCCTCGAAGTTGCCGTCCATCATGTGGGAGGCGGCGAGGTTGCCGTAGCCGCGCATGTTGCGGTCGTCGATGAAGACGACTTTGGCGAACTGCGCGGCGGCGTCGGCATAGCGGCCCTGGCGATAGTAGAAGTACCCGAGGTGGTTGTAGGGACGCCAATTGCCGGGCTCGAGGTCGACCGCGCGCGCGAGCGTTGCTTCGGCCTCGCCGGGGCGTTTCTTCAGCCGGTAGACGTCGGCCAGGCCCGTGAGCGCGGCAACGTTCTCGGGATCGAAATCGAGCGCGCGCAGAAAGGCCGCCTCGGCCTGGTCGAGTTTCCCCGTACTTGCGTAGAGGGAGCCCAGCGCGACGTGGACGACGAACAGGTTCGGGTTGAGCTGCAACGCACGTGCGCAGGACGTCTCGGCCTTGCTGATGTACTCGGGATCGTCGGTGTACTGGTAGCCGTTCGTATAGACGCTGCATTTTCCGGCATAGGCGGCGGCGTACTCGGGGTCGACTTCGAGCGCGGCGTCGAACCAGCCCAGCGCGCTAGCCGTCGTCGTCGCCGACTGCGGCCTGTGCGACTCATCGACGCCGCGCCGGTAGAGGACGTAAGCATCGAGGTCCGGGCGCCGCGCCGCGGCGGCCGACTGCGCCTGCGTATCCGCGGGCAACGCGACGCGCAACGTCGAGACGGTCAGGTCGGTGATCTCATCGCGGATGTCGAAGAAGTCCTCGCGCGGCCGGTCGAAGGTGCGCGACAACACGTGGAACCCGTCCGACGAGTCTATGAGCTGCATGATCACGCGAATGCGGTCGCCGGTCATCTGCACGCTGCCCTCGAGGTACATCGCGACGCGCAGGCGACGGCGGACGAGTCCCGAGGCCGAGTTCGGCTGGAGCGTGAACGCATCGCCGCGCGACGACACGCGCAGGCCCGGTACGCGGGCCAGGCGATTGATGACGTCGTCCACCAGTCCGTTGGCAAACACCTGGGTATCGTTGCTGCCGTCCAAGTTGAAAAACGGCAGCACAGCGATGGAATTGTCGGCGATCGGGACACGGGCCACCTCGTCGGGTGGCGTCGCGGCGGCCGGGATGGCGTCCCGCGTAGGCAGCCCGATCTGCCGGTCGTAGATGAACACGAGAATCGAAGCGACCGCGAGCGCGGCAACGACGGAGACGTAGGTGCGGCTGAATCGTCGCCGCCGGTCGTCTCGCAGCGACTGCTCGTGCAACACCGCACGGCCGTCGCGAAACTCGAGGAACCAGGACAGAGCGAGCGCGATCGGAAAACCCGCGATGACGAGGACGGTCACGAATGTGCCGGCCCACGGCGGCACGTGCAGCTGGTCGAAGACGATGTCGGCGACCTGGATGATCAGCCAGCCCAGCACGAGATAGGCGAGGCCGGTCTCCAGCACGCCGCGCTGCTTGAGGCTTTCGAACAGGCCGGGGTCGGAGGAGCCAGATTGGGCGCCGATGACAATCGAGTCGGCGTGCCGGTCAAGCGCTTCGGGAACAGCTACGAGACGATAGCCGCGTCGCGGCACGGTCTGCACGAAGCGCGGGTCGGCGGCATGGTCGTCGAACGCTTGGCGAATCTCGCTGACGGCGTGGCTCAGCGCTTCGGGACTGCCCTGGCCCTCGCCCCAGGCCTCGTCCAGCAGCGTGTCGCGTGCAACGAGATCGCCCGGTGCCCTGGCGAGGCAGAGGAGCACTTGCACTGCCTTCGGCGGCAGGTGCCGCGATCCCTGCGGCCCGGTCACCTGGCCCTTCAGAGGCTCGACGAGCACGCCGTCGAGGTAAAAGCCTTTCAGGAGGTCCGAGTCCAAGTACATTCCCCACTGCCCCAATACGGCCAGCATAGCATCGCGACCTGATGCCGCGGATCAGGAGCACATTGATACAAATGCAATTAAAATCTCGCACAAGGTTCTTGTATTGCGCTGAAACCACACTATCCTTACAGGAACATGAGGCAAAAAGAATTGTCGATTCAATTCAATACATTTCAAAGTAGGGGGTTTGCAATGAGTGGTATCGGAAAAACAACACGCGTCGCTGCGGTCGTTGCGCTCGTATGCGCGGCGGGTACGGCGGCGGCGCAGCCAATCATCGAGGAAATCACGGTCACGGCGACCAAGCGCGAGACCAGGATCCAGGATGTGCCGTTCTCGATCAATGCGCAGACGGCGGCTGACATCCGGCGCACGGGCGCGACCGATATCGAGGAGCTGTCGCGCAACGTGGCGGGCCTGACCGTGCAAAACCTCGGCCCGGGCCAGAGCCAGGTTGCGATCCGCGGCGTGTCGGCCGGCCAGATCGTCCGCGACCAACCGGGTGTCAAGGAGCAGGTCGGCGTCTATCTCGACGAGTCGGTCATCTCCGTTTCGCTGTTCACGCCCGATTTCGATCTTTACGACCTCAATCGTGTCGAGACGCTGCGCGGCCCCCAGGGTACGCTGTTCGGCTCGGGATCGGTGGGCGGCACGATCCGCTACATCACGAACAAGCCCGATGCCAACGCCTTCGACGCCAATGTCGAGTTCGACCTGAACACGGTCACGGACGGCGAAGCCGGCGGTCACCTCAAGGGCATGGTCAACATGCCGCTCGGTGAAGACGGCAATGCCGCGCTGCGACTCGTCGGCTACACGACTGAATACGCCGGTTTCATCGACGCGCGGCAGGAGTCCGGCGGCGTTACGGAAGATGTCAACAGCGGCAATCGGACCGGCATACGGGCGGCGCTGATGTTCAACGTCGGTGAGCGCGTCACCATTACGCCGCGCATCGCCTACCAGGAAATTACGACCGACGGGTTCAATCGCCAGGAAGTGTTCAACCTGTTCGCCAACCCGTACACGGATCCGCAGATTCGCCCGCCGGTGCAGCTCGGCGAACGGGAGCAACACCTGTTGCTGGCCGAGGAATTCTCCGACGAGACGTTGCTGGCCGATCTCGTGTTCCAGGCATCGCTGGACGCGTTCGACTTCACGTTCGTCGGCAGCCAGCTCGATCGCGACATCCTCGTCAGCCGCGATGCCAGCGCGCTGACCGGTTCGGTGTCGGTCGACCTCGGCTACCCGGTTACGCCGACCGACACTGTCGCATTGCCGTCGAACCTGCGTGATACGACGGACCTGAAGCAGACGACGTTCGAGGCGCGCATCAGCTCCAACAGCGATGGCCCCCTCCAATGGCTGTTCGGCGGCTTCCTCTCGGACGTCGACCGCAACTACGCGCAGCGCCTGCCGACGCCGGGATACCAGGCGGCGACGGACACCGTCTTCGGTGCGGGTACGTCGGCCGCGGTCGCGAACGGCTATCCGAATCTGGACTCGCCGTACAACTCGGATCTGCCGTACAACATCGAGCAGGTCGCCATCTTCGGCGAGGCCTCCTACGACCTGACCGATGCGTTCCAGATTACGGTCGGCGGTCGCTGGTACGACTTCGAAGAGTCGCGCCGCTTCCTGTCGGGCGGCCTGTTTTCCAATGGCGACGACCAGGTCGACCGGACCGAGTCCGACGGCTTCACGCCGCGCGTCATGGCGAGCTACGACGTCAACGAAGATGTAACGCTCAATGCCCAGGTGTCGCAGGGTTTCCGCCTCGGTGGCGTGAACGACCCGCTCAACGCGACGCTGTGCACACCGGATGACCTTGCGATCTTCGGCAGCTTCCAGTCCTACGAGGACGAGAAGATGTGGAACTACGAGGCAGGCATCAAGTCCGTGGTCGGTAACGGCGTGACGTTCAATGCGGCCGTGTTCTACTCGGATATCGAGGACCTGCAGGCGACGCTGGATGCCGGGTCGTGCTCGTCACGCATCTCGTTCAACGTGCCGAAAGCGCACACGCAGGGCGTCGAATTCGAGGTCGGTGTCAATCCGACCGAGTCGCTCTACCTGTCGCTTGCGGGTAGCTTTATCGAGGCCGAGTTCGATTCGACCGTCGTAGACGGCAACAACAACGTCATCGGCGGCCTCCAGGACGGCAACCGGCTGGCGTCGGTGCCCGAGTTCCAGGTTGCGGCTTCCGGTAGCTACGTCTTCCCGCTGGGCTGGTTCGGCGGTTCCGAAGGCTTCGTCAATGGCACGATCCACCACGTCGGCGATCGCATCACGCAGCCGTCCGACCAGGTAGCGGGTAACGAGAATTTCGTTTCCGGCCTGCCGTACGGTGGCGCGTCCGGTGGCGATACGACCGTCATGGACCTGCTGCTCGATGCCTACACGATCATCAACCTGAGCGCAGGCTTCGAGAAGGACTCATGGTCGGCAACGCTCTACATTCACAACGTGGGCGATGAGAATGCCAACCTGTCCTTCGACCGCGAGCGCGGCGGCCGGGCACGCCTGTCGTATCGCGCCAACAAGCCGCGGACGATCGGCTTCGTGTTCCGCAAGGGGTTCGGCGGCTAGAAAAAAGGTATCGGTTACCTTTATGGAACGCCCGGCATCGCCGGGCGTTCTCATTTGAGCGGCAGGCGCATGCAAATCAGCGGCCGCGGCCCGTCCCAGAGGTCCTCGAGCTCGTTGTAGGTCTCCTCGAAGCCGAGCGCCTCGTAGAGGGCCTGCGACTCGGGCAGGCCGTCGGTCGTCTCGAGGTAGACCTCGTCACAGCCGTGTTTGCGACTGAAGTCGAGCGCCCGGCTGACGAGATCCTTGCCGAGGCCGAGGTTGCGCGCCGACGGATCGACGAGTACCCAGCGAAGCTGCGCACGCAGGTCGTCCCGCAGGACAATGGCCGTACAGCCGACGAGGTCGGTGCCACGTTCGGCCAGCCACAGGCGGCCCCTGGCGCCGGCGTCGAGCACGTACTCGGCGATGGTGCGGGCGACGTAGGCCTCGAACGTCAGCCCGAAGCCGGGCAGCGCGTCGTAGCACGTGCCGTGCAAGGCGATGACACGGCCGAGGTCGCCGACACGCAGGTCGTGGCGCACAGAGATGACGGTCGGCGCAACCATCGGCTCAATCGACCAGGAGCGCCGCGGCCGGGGTCATCGC
>JBFJQO010000136.1:0-6708 GCA_041616535.1 Woeseiaceae bacterium
GCCTCGCACTGGTCGATCAGCGACGACGGCCTCGAGTACACGTTCCACCTGCGCGACGGCCTGCGCTGGTCGAATGGCGAGGCACTTGTCGCCGCGCATTTCGCCGCTGCCTTCGAACGTGTCGCGGACCCGGCCACCGCGGCACCGCTATCGTTCCTGCTGGATCCGGTCGCCTCGGTTGCCTCACTCGACGATGTGACGCTCGTGATCGAGCTGTCGGCGCCGGCGCCGCAGTTCCTCGCCGTACTCGCGATGTCCGTTGCCCTGCCGGTCTGGCCGGAGGGCGCGCCGGGGGCGATATCGAACGGCCCGTACCGGCTCGACGACTGGCGCCCGGGCGACTTGTTGCGTGTCGTGCGCAACGACCATTACCGCGACCCCGTGTCGGTGCGCATCGATGCGGTCGAGTTTTACCCGATCACCGACCCCGCGACCGAATTGCTGCGCTACCGAGCCGGTGAACTCGACCTGACCGCGACCGTTCCACCCGCGAGCCTCGAGGCGCTGCGACGCGAGCGCCCGGGCGAGTTGCACATCGCGCCGCGTCTTGCGGTCTACTACCTCGTGCCGGACCTGACCGAGCCGCCGCTAGACGATCCGGCGATTCGCGAGGCACTGTCGCGCGCGATCAACCGCGAAGCGCTCGTCGACGTGCTGGGGCGGGGTGAGGCGCCCGCGTACGGCTTCGTGCCGCCCGGAATCGCAGGGTACGAGCCCGCGCGCTACGCATGGTCCGATGTCGCCGGGTCGCAAGAACTGCCGCTGTCGCTCACGTTGCTCTACGACGCGGGCGACGTGCACGAGACGATCGCCGTGGCCGTCGCCTCGATGTGGCGCGAACGGCTCGGTATCGACGTGAAGCTCGAAAAACGCGAATGGAAATACTTCCTCGCGAGTCGCGACCAGCGCGCCGACTGGGACGTCATGCGTTTCGCGTGGACCGGCGACTTCGCCCATCCCACGACATTTCTCGACCTGTTCGTCTCCGGCAGCGAGATGAATCTGCCGGGTTATGCCAACCAGGAATACGATCGGCTCGTCGCGGCCCGTGAATACGCCCGCGCCGAGGCGCTGCTATTGGCCGATTTCCCGGTTATTCCGCTCTACTTTTACGTCTCCAAGCGACTCGTCAGCCCGGCGGTCGCGGGCTTCGTTGGCAATTCACTCGACGTTCACGCGAGCCGTTACCTGTCCCTGAAGTAACGTCGCCGGTCCCGGCGGCAGTGGGCCATTGGCAAGGCCTATACGTATTAATACGAATGAGAATGATTGTCATTTGCAATATGATGCCTTAAACTTCTCAACGGATTTTTAGGGACCAGCACCGTTATGAACATTCGAAAAACCGCTTCGATCGCGGCAACATTGCTTCTGGCAGCGACCTTTGCCCAGGCCCAGGACGCCCCGACGATCGCGGAAGTCTGGGCCATCGTCCAGCAGCAGCAGGCGCAGATCGAGGCGCTGGAAATGGAACTCGCTGCCGCGCGCGGCGACTTGGCGCAGACCGACGAAAAGGTGGCCGAAACCGAAGCGCGGGTCGAGGCGACCGGCGACTTCGTCGAATCGCTCGCCGTTGCCGATACAGGCCCACGCAAGACTTCGATCGGCGGCTACGGGGAGTTGCACTACAACAACATCAGCGCCGATTCCGGCGATACCGAGGAAATCGACTTCCACCGCTTCGTGCTGTTCTTCGGCCACGAATTCAACGACCGGATTCGCTTCTTTTCGGAGTTCGAGCTCGAGCACTCGCTCGCGGGCGACGGCGCGCCCGGCGAGGTCGAACTGGAGCAGGCCTACGTGGAGTTCGCGCTGCGGGACGACCTGTACGCGCGCACGGGCCTGTTCCTCGTGCCCGCGGGCATCATCAACGAGACGCATGAGCCGCCGACGTTCTATGGCGTCGAACGTAACGACGTCGAAAGCATCATCATTCCGGCGACCTGGTGGGAGGCCGGTGCCGGCATCCGCGGCAACCTCGCGGGCGGCCTGAGCTGGGATGCATCCGTGCATTCGGGTCTTGCGATGCCGACGACCGGCGGCAGCGCGTTCCGCGTGCGCAGTGGCCGCCAGAAAGTCGCGGAAGCGCTTGCGAGCGACCCGGCTGCGACGTTCCGCCTCAGGTACACGGGCATGCCCGGCCTCGAATTGGCGGCGAGCTACCAGTACCAGTCCGATCCGAGCCAGGTTGCGGGTGACGGCCTCGATTCGGGCCAACTGTTCACGACGCATGCCATACTTCAGCGTGATCGATTCGCGCTGCGCGGGCTCTACAGCGCCTGGAAATTCGACGGTGTCGAGGTCGAAGCGGCCGACGCCGATGAGCAGACCGGCTGGTACCTCGAGCCGAGCTTCCGCGTGTCGGACAAGTGGGGCGTGTACGCCCGCTACGAGGATCTCGATGCCGCCCGGCAGCAGGACAAGTTCACGCAAAGCCAGGTCGGCTTCAACTACTGGCCGCACGAGAACGTGGTTCTGAAATTGGATTTGCGGCGGCGCGAGTTCAGCCTGCCGGCGCTGAGCGCCTCCGATTTCGACGCGGTCGACCTGGGCTTCGGCTACCAGTTCTAAGGAGTTTGCCGTAACGATGCGTATCCGCATGGCATTGTTGTTGTTGCTCGCCGCGGGCCCGGTACTTGCCGGGCCCGGTGGCGAGGCGGGACGGTACGTCGAAACCGACGATTACCTGCGTGGCGTTTTCCCGAACGAGATGCCCGCGCCCAGGACGCTCTGGGTCGCGGGCGAACTGCGTAATGGCGTCGAGCGTTTGCTCGGGCACAAGTTCGCCGCCTTGCGCGTGCGCTACTGGTTCGATGGCAGCAAGAGTGCCTGGATTCTCGACGAGATCGGCAAGGAATTGCCCATTACGATCGGTGTCGCCGTCTCGGGGAATGCCATCGAGAACGTCCGTGTCCTCGAGTTCCGCGAAAGCCGCGGTTGGGAGGTACGCTATCCGTTTTTTACCGATCAATTCACCGGCGCAAGGCTCGGTCCGGGCGAACGCCTCGATCGCCGCATCGACGGAATCACCGGTGCGACGTTGTCCGTCGGCGCCGTAAAGCGCATCGCCCGCGTCGCGCTGGTATTGCATGAGCACGTTGCGGCCGCGAACTAACGGCAACGGCCTGACCCGTTACCGACGACTGCACCGCTGGGCCGGCGGCACGCTGGTCGCGTTCGTCCTGTTCCTGTCCGTCACGGGGCTTGCCATCAACCATGCACACGACCTTGGTCTCGACCGCCGCTACGTCACGTGGTCCTGGCTGATCGACGCCTACGGCATGGGAAGGTCCGAACCGTATGTTGGTATCGTCGAGCTCGACGCGGTCGTCGCGGTCGGCGACGGCAACCGCGTGCATGTCCTGCTGCCCGGCGGGGACCTGGTTGAATCGATCGATCTCGGCAGTGCGTTGCCCGGGCCCATCGAGCGCCTCGGCCGGGTCGGTGATCGAGTCGTGTTGCTGAGCGATGGCGCTCTCTATCGCAGCGACGCCGACGTTTCCGTATTCGAGCCCTGGAGTGACGGGCCCGTGACCGAGATCGGGTGGTCCGCGGCCATTGAGCCCGATGCGCCGGGACTCGAAGTCCTGCAGACTGCCTGGCGCGGGCGCGGCGTTACCGTCGAGCGCGTCCTGCTCGACTTGCACAGCGGGCGCATCTTCAGCCTGCCCGGGCGCGTGTTCCTCGATATCGTCGCGATCGGACTGATCCTGCTGAGTATCTCGGGCCTCGTCGTTATGAAGACACGCAGGATCAACGGGCGATAGGCGCACGAGCGCCGGGTCGCTGGGGGCGGCGTGTGATCCACCTACTGCAATCGCCTGATTGTTCGTGGCAAACTGCTCCTCCACATGAGTGACCAAGCGCGCAAATTATTGATCGTCGAGGACGACCCGGGCCTTCTGAAGCAGCTCAAATGGTGCTTCGAAGGCTACGAAGTCTGTACGGCCGAGAACCGCGAGGACGCGATCGCGGAACTGCGCCGTCACGAGCCGACGGTCATCCTCCAGGATCTCGGATTGCCGCCGAAACCCGAGGGCGTCGAAGAGGGTTTTGCCACATTGGCCGAGACCCTGAAGCTCGCGCCGCACACCAAGGTCATCGTCGTCACCGGCAACGGGGACCAGGAGAACGCGCTGACCGCCGTCGCGCAAGGAGCCTACGATTTCTACGAGAAACCGGTCGATACCGATACCCTGAAGCTGCTCGTCGACCGTGCCTTCAATATCGCCGAACTCGAAGCCGAGAACCGGCGCCTGCAGAGCAAGGTGGCCGAGTCGCCGCTCGATGGCATTGTCGCCGCGAGCGAAGGCATGCTGGCCGTATGCCGCATGATCGAAAAAGTCGCGCCGACCGACGTGACGACGCTGCTGCTCGGCGAGAGCGGCACCGGCAAGGAATTACTGGCGCGCGCCTTGCATCGTCTGAGCCCGCGCGCGGATGCCGCATTCGTCGCGATCAACTGCGCGGCGATCCCCGAAAACCTGCTCGAGTCGGAATTATTCGGCCATGAGAAGGGCGCGTTCACGGGCGCCCACAAGCAGACCGTCGGCAAGGTCGAAGTCGCAAATAGCGGCACGCTGTTCCTCGACGAGATCGGCGACATGCCGCTCGCGCTGCAGGCGAAGATGCTGCGTTTCCTGCAGGAACGCGTCATCGAGCGCGTTGGCGGTCGAAAAGAGATCCCGGTCGACGTGCGCGTCGTGTGCGCGACGAACCAGAATCCCGAGGAACTGATCAAACAGAGCCTGTTTCGCGAGGACCTGTTCTACCGCGTCAGCGAAATCACGATCAATATTCCGCCGTACCGCGATCGGGAAGAAGGACGCCTGATCCTCGCCCGCACGCTGCTGCAAAAATACGCGAAGTTGCAGAAACGGCCGATCAACGGTTTCTCGGACGATGCCGTCGCCGCGATCGAGGCATACTCGTGGCCCGGCAACGTGCGCGAACTCGAGAATAAGATCAAGGGCGCGATCATCATGGCCGACGGCAAGACGGTGACGGCCAACGATCTCGGTCTCCAGGAAGGGGACGGCGAGGGCGATACCCTGAACCTGCGCGAAGTCCGCCAGGTCGCCGAGAGCAAGGCGATCCGCGTCGCGCTGACGAAGAGCTACGGCAATATCTCGAGAGCTGCAGAACTGCTCGGCATCACGCGTCCGACGCTCTATGACCTCCTCAACAAGCACGGCCTGAGCGCCGACAGCTACTCGAAGAAAGCCGCCCCTTAGCCGCCGTCCGCGAAATTGACCAGCTGGATCGCGCAAATCCGGCGACGGCGCGGCTTTCGGTCGAAAAACTAGGCATATGGTCAATAATTAGCAATTGTCGGAATTCCGTCCGGCTGGCTGACAAAGTTGAGAATTCACTCGAAGTTCCCGACCCCGATTTGTCGCATGCCGTTCTTCCATCACACGCCGCAGGCAATACTGGTTTCGCCAGTATTGAAGGAACTGGGAGCGAAAGAGCGATGGACTACATTGGAGCACCGCACCCGGACCGCGACATCCAGCAGTCGTTTCCCGTCCGTGGCCGCATCCGGGGCTGGTTTTTCCGGGTCGAGGAGTTGCCGACCGGGTACTGGCAGGTCAGGGGGCGCGACCGCTACGGCAATACCGTGAGCAGTGTCGACGTCGAGCCCGAGGAGGCGTTGTTGCGCGCCGAGGCCGACGCGCAGGCACTCTGCAACCGGGGCGCGGCGCCGATCGGCTAGGCAAGGTTGCGCGCCTGCCGCGAGGGACGGTATCGGCTACCTGCTCTTGAATGAGTCCGGATTCAGGTCATGGCGCGCGAGCAGCTTGTAGAAATCCGTGCGATTTCGTTTCGCCAGCCGCGCTGCCTGGCTGACATTGCCCATCGTGATCTGCAGAATTTGCGACAGGTAGTTGCGCGTAAACTCGTCGCGTGCATCCGAAAACGACAGCAACTTGCCGGCGTGCTCTCCGAGCGACTGCTGCACGAGTTCGCCGCTGATGACCGGTGAGCGGGACAGCGCGACGTTTTGCCGCACGATGTTGTACAGCTGGCGAATGTTGCCCGGCCACTCGGCCGTGACCAGCATCTCCACGGCCTCGGGTGCGTACACTTTTCGTTCCTGACCAGCTTCTTCGGCAATCTGCTGCAGGAAATGCGCAACCAGCAGTGGGATGTCTTCGCGGCGTTCGTCGAGGGTCGGCAACCGGATGTTGACGACATTGAGCCGGTAATAGAGATCCTCGCGGAAGCGGCCCTGGGTCATGAGCCCCTGCAGGTCGCGGTGTGTAGCCGAAATGACCCGGACGTCGATCCGCTTCGCCTCGGTACTTCCGACAGGCCGTACCTGGTTTTCCTGCAAGACACGCAACAGCTTGACCTGCAGGCGCATTGGCATGTCGCCGATCTCGTCGAGAAGCAGGGTGCCGCCTTCGGCCGCCTGGAACAGGCCTTCATGCGATCGCGTCGCGCCCGTGAACGCGCCCTTTTCGTGACCGAACAGCTCGGACTCGAGCAGGTTTTCGGCCATGGCCGAACAGTTAATGGCCGTGAACGGTTTGCTGCGCCGCTCGCTGGCGTTGTGGATCGCCTGAGCCAGCAGTTCCTTGCCCGTGCCACTTTCCCCCGTGATCAGGACACGCGCGTCGGTCGCCGCGACCATCTTGGCCTGCTGCATGACCTCGTTCATCGCGGCATTGCGCGTGATGATCTCGGAGGCCCAGCCCTCTTCGA
>JBFJQO010000137.1:0-6567 GCA_041616535.1 Woeseiaceae bacterium
CGCGCGTTCGTAAATCTCGATCGACGTGTCCCGTACGCGCATTGCGAGTTTCTCGCCCACGAGTTCGACGACCTTGTCGAAACTGATGTTCTCATCATGCTCGCCGGCTTCGGCTTTGTAAGCCGGCGTAAACAGCGTCCGCGGCAATTTGTCGGCCTGGGGCATCCCGGCCGGCAGATCGATGCCGCAGACTTTTCCCGTCGCCTGGTAGTCTTTCCAGCCGGAACCGATCAGATAACCGCGCACGACGGCCTCGATCGGCAGCGGCCTGAGGCGCTTGACGACGAGAGCGCGTGACTTCAGCTTTTCCTGCAGCTCCGGGTCCTTGACGACATCCGAGACGGTGAGATCCGTGAGCTGGTTGTCGATGATGTCCGCCATCATGCGAAACCAGAACAGCGAGATCCGGGTCAGCACTTCGCCCTTGCCGGGGACGGGGTCGGGCATGACCACGTCGTAGGCCGACAGCCGGTCCGTGGTCACGATCAGCAAGTGATTGTCGTCGACACTGTAAATGTCGCGGACCTTGCCACGGCCGATCAACGGCAGCTCGGGAACCGCGGATTCGAAGATGACGTCGGCGGAATTCATGAGGCGATGATCGCCGCTTATCCGGGCGCCCGCAAGGTCCGCGATGGGAATGGGGCGCGAGTCGCGCTACGATGCGGCCCCATATGTTCCTTGGAAAGACCCTCGTCCTGCTCGTCATCTTGCTGGTTGCCTGGCAGTTTTACCGGGGATTCAGAAACAGCATGCATGCGTTCGAGCGCGACGGCGAGTCGATCGGGCGCGTGCCCGACGAGTACGTACGCGCGCTGTTCGGTTGCATGGGACATCTCGCCAAGTCCGACGGGCGCGTCACCGAGGACGAGATACGGGCTGCGCGGCTGATCATGCATCGTCTCGGCCTGCGTCCCGCGCAGGTGCGTCGGGCGATCGCTTGGTTCGACGACGGCAAGCAGCCCGGTTACCCTCTCGTGCAGATCGTACGAGAGGTGCGACGCGTCAGCGGTCGCAGCGCGTCGAAGCGTACGCTGTTCCTGAGGCTGCTCCTCGAAGTCGTGCTCGCCAAGCCGTCGTTGCGCAAGGAAGAGCGTGCGCTGCTCTGGACGGTGTGTTCCGAGCTCGACATCGGCCGCGTCGAGTTGGCGCAGCTCGAGGCAATGATCCGCGCGCAGAAGGGCTTCAAGCGTTCGCCAGCCGGCGACGCGGACGCGGCACGGGTGCGGCGCGCGTACGAAACACTCGGCGTGAAACCGGAGTCGAGCAATGACGATATCAAGAAAGCCTATCGCCGCCTCATGAACCGCAATCATCCCGACAAGATCGCCGGCAGCAACCCGGGGGCCGACGTCGTGGCCGAGGCCGAACGCCGCACCCGCGAGGTACGCGGCGCCTACGAAATGCTGAAAGCGCGGCGCTCGATAAGGTAGAGTTTATTGGCAATCCCTCATAAGGACCTGGCGTGAAACCTCTGATTGCTCCCTCGATTCTGTCCGCCGACTTTGCGCGGCTCGGCGACGACGTGAAAGCCGTGCTCGACGCCGGTGCCGACATCGTGCACTTCGACGTCATGGACAATCATTTCGTGCCGAACCTGACCATCGGGCCGATGATCTGCGACGCGCTGCGCAACTACGGCATCGTAGCGCCGATCGACGTACACCTGATGGTCGAACCCGTCGATCGCATCATCCCGGACTTCGCGAGGTCGGGGGCCAGCTACATCACGTTCCACCCGGAGGCGAGCCGGCACCCCGACCGCAGCCTGGAGCTGATTCGTGAGGAAGGCTGTAAGTCCGGCCTCGTGTTCAACCCGGCGACACCGCTCGACTGGCTGGAGCACGTGCTCGACAAGGTCGACATGGTGTTGCTGATGTCGGTCAACCCGGGTTTCGGCGGGCAGAAGTTCATCCCGTCTGCGCTCGACAAGCTGCGCCGGGCGCGGGAGATCATCGACGGCAGCGGGCGGGACATTCGCCTCGAGATCGACGGCGGCGTCAAGGTCGACAATATCGGCGAGATCGCTGCGGCCGGGGCCGACACGTTCGTGGCCGGTTCGGCGATCTTCGGCAGCAAAGACTACGCGGCGACGATCGCGGCCATGCGCGCGGAAATCGACAAGAACGATTAAATAGGGTGCCGGACACCCTATTCTTCCTGACGATCAGAGTTTGCGGTTGGGGCGGGCGCCGTAGACGACGATCGTCTTGCCGCTGGCGGAAACGAGACCTTGCTCTTCGAGCACCTTGAGGACGCGGCCGGCCATTTCGCGCGAGCAGCCGACGAGGCGGCTCAGCTCCTGGCGGCTGACCTTGATCTGCATACCGTCCGGGTGGGTCATCGCGTCGGGCTCGTTGCAGAGATCCATGATGGCGTGAGCGACGCGGCCCGTCACGTCGACGAACGCAAGGTCGCCGAGTTTGCGGTTCGTGCGATCGAGACGCGTGGCAAGCTGTGTGGCCAGCTCGAACACGAGGCCCGGGCTTTCACTCGCGATCTGGCGAAAGCGCGGGTAGGTCATTTCGGCGATCTCGCACTCGGTGCGCGTCCGGACCCATGCGCTGCGCGTGGGCTGCTCGTAGAAGAGGCCCATCTCGCCGAAAAACTGCCCTTTGTTCAGGTACGCCAGCACCATTTCATTGCCGTCCTCGTCCTCGATCATGACCTCGACCGAGCCGTCGACAATGTAGTACAGCACGTCCGGCAGGTCGCCGGCGTGAATCATGACAGTCTTCTGCGGTACCGTGCGTACGCGGCAATAACTCAGGAAGCGATTGATCGCCGGCACATCACTCAGATTTTTCGCTGTGGTCTGCATTGATTGTCCCTCGCGCATTAGCGCTCCTCTTTTAATACAGATCGCCGCGTGGAGCAAGCTAAGTCCGTGTTCTAACGACTTTTATTGCCGTGGCAGCCGACAATGGCCGCTGCCGTGGCACAGGACCTAGACCCAGTAGGCGGTTTTCGTCATGACTTTCGCCGTCATTTGCATCAGGCGCCTGATTGGTGCGGGCAGCTCCGCGGCGCCGGCTTCGATGGCGTTGTCGCCGTGTTCTTCCTCCTCGTCGCGCATCTGTTCGACGATGGCGCGGCTCCTGGCGTCCTGCGGCGGCAGGCTCGCGAGGTGGCTGTCGAGATGCGCACAGACCTGGCGCTCGGTTTCGGCGATGAAGCCGAGGCTCCACTTGTCGCCGAGAATGCCGCTCGCGGCGCCGATCGCGAACGCGCCGGCATACCAGAACGGGCTCAGCCTGCTGACGCCTTCGCCGAGTTCGTTAATGCGTTGCTCGCACCAGGCGAGATGGTCGAATTCCTCGTCCGCGGCGCGCTGCATTTCGGCCTCGACGGCCTTGTCCCGTGCGACGGCCGCATGGCCCTGGTACAGCGCCTGGGCACAAACCTCGCCGGCATGATTGATGCGCATCAGTCCGGCCGCGTGTCTTTTTTCGCGGTCGGAGAGGTCTGCATCGGTGATATGTTTTGCCGGGTTGGGTCGCGCGGTATGGCCTGCCGGTGCCGCCACGGTACGCAGCGCATTGTTGGCGCTCGCGAGCAGGCGGTCGAGCGGTGTCAGCTGGCGTTTCTCCATGCAGGAAATTATAGCGAATCGCCCCGATCCGCAGGTATACTTCGCAACCTTTCGCGACGGCAACCATCAAATTCAAGGAGAATTCGCATGAAATTGCGGACGCTGACCATTGCTGCGGCACTGGCCGTGCCATTTTCGTCCATGGCGCAGGAAGAGCCCAAGGACCCGTGGTCGGGCAAGACGACGCTAGGCTATCTCGCGACTTCGGGCAACACGGAAACCTCGACGCTGAACGCCGGATTCGAAGTCGGCTACACGGCCGGCAAGTGGGTGCATTCGTTCAAGGCGGCCGCCGTGAATGCGGCCGAAAACAAAGTGACGACCGCCGAGGCCTATGACGCGGGCTGGAAGAGCGAGCGGAACCTGACCGCTCACGATTTCCTTTTCGGCCGCCTCAACTGGCGCAAGGACCGTTTCGGTGGCTTCGACACGCAGTTTTCCCAGACTGTGGGTTACGGGCGCCGCCTGATCGACGCCGACAAGCACAAGTTGAACGCGGAAATCGGTGCCGGTTCGCGGCAGTCGGAGACCCAACTCGGCATCAAGGAGGACGAGATGATCTTCCGGGGCGGCCTGTACTACAAGTGGCTGCTGAGCGAGACTGCGGAGTTCCGCCAGGACGTCACGGCCGAGGGCGGCGACAAGAACACGTACGTCGAATCCGTGACGGCGCTGTCCGCGAAGGTCTTCGGGAACCTCGCGCTGGTCGCGTCGTACACGATAAAGCACAATACGGACGTGCCGGTATTGACAGAAAAAACAGACACTTACTCGGCATTGTCGCTCGAGTACGCATTCTAGGCGGGGCCGGACAACGGGCCCCCTGAAGTGTTTGCATTAGACGGGGGCCTACAGTAGAATTTCGCGCCTTTCGCCGTTCCGGCGGACGCTTTTGTGCGCCCGGACGGAAGACCAAATTTGGGAAACCTTAGGATTATGAAGACGTTTTCTGCGAAGCCGGCAGAGGTCCGCCGCGACTGGTACGTCGTTGACGCCACGGGCAAGACCCTGGGGCGCCTGTCGACGGAGATCGCGCGCCGTCTGCGTGGCAAGCACAAGCCGGAATACACGCCCCACATCGACACGGGCGACTACATCGTCGTCGTGAATGCCGAGAAGGTACGGGTGACGGGTAATAAGCTGCAGGACAAGATGTACCACCATCACACGGGCTATATCGGCAACCTGAAGTCGGTCTCGCTCGACAAGCTGCTTGACTCGCATCCGGAACGCGCCATCGAGCATGCCGTCAAGGGCATGCTCCCGCGCGGCCCGCTGGGTCGGCAGATGCTGTCGAAGTTGCGTGTCTTCGCCGGACCCGAACACAAGCATGCTGCCCAGCAGCCGATTCCGCTGGATGTCAACGCCTGAAGCGCCAGGATTGAGTAGAGATTATGAGTGAAACGTTTTATTACGGAACCGGTCGTCGCAAGACCTCGACGGCGCGCGTCTTCCTGAAGCCCGGCGCCGGCGCCATCACGGTCAACAAGCGTCCGCTGGACGTCTTTTTTGGCCGCAAGACGGCACAGATGATCGTCCGCCAGCCGCTCGAGCTGACGCAGCTCGGTGACAAGTTCGACGTCAACGTCACGGTCAAGGGTGGTGGCACGACAGGCCAGGCCGGTGCTATCCGTCATGGCCTGACGCGTGCGCTGATGCAATATGACGAGGCGCTTCGTGCGAACCTGCGCAAGGCCGGATTCGTCACGCGCGACGCGCGCGAAGTCGAGCGCAAGAAGGTCGGACTGCGGAAAGCACGCCGCGCCACGCAGTACTCGAAGCGCTAGTATCGCGCCCAGCGATCCTTTTGGGGGATCGTCTAGTGGTAGGACTGCGGACTCTGACTCCGCCAACGGGGGTTCGAATCCCTCTCCCCCAGCCAAAAAAACACGGGGCCCCCATGTGGGGCCCTGTTCTTTTGGCGCTATCATTGGCCGATGCGCCAAGTACTGGTTCTCTCGCTGTTGCTGTTCGCTGCGCTCGCGCGTGCCGAGAGCCATGATGCGCTCGTCAGCCGTGCCTTCGAGGCCCTCGACGACAACTTCCCGGAAGGTTGGTCGTTTACGGAGACGGTCGAAAACGGTGAGGGCATCTCGATTGCGCGCTACGATCCCGCGCGGCCCGAACCAGAAGCCTGGTCGCTGGTGTCGGTCGACGGACGCGCGCCGACCGAAAAGGAAACACGACAATTCCTGGAACTCAAAGCGCGCCGTCGCGAGGCACGCGAAGCGCACGACGACGAGACGGTCGTGCGCATAGACGACATGGTCGTCGAGGGCAGCCTCAAGATGCGCGAAGAGACCGATGCCTACTGGGAATTCGAATTCGATCCGGTCGCTGACAGTGAGGAAGACGCGGAGTTCATGCGGGAGGTCGAGGGTACGTTGCGCGTCGAGAAAGCGGGGCACTATGTATCCCGGATCCGGCTGAAGAACCGCAAGCCGATCAAGCCGGGCAAGGGTGTTCGGATCGACGCGTTCGCTACGCGGCTCGAGTTCGGGCCTGCGCATGCCGGCGGACCGGTCCTGCCGCTCCTCGTGGAGAGCGCCGTGCAGGGCAAGGCGATGCTGATGATCCGGTTCGACGAGACAGAGCGGATTCGCTACAGCGACTTCCGGCCGGCCGGGCAGTAGACGAGCCGCCGCCGCTATGGATTACGGTGCAGCCGGATTCACGGCCTCATGGACGACGTCGCCATCCATGATCGTCAGCAGGATCTGCGTCTTGTGGATCGAGTACGGGTCGATCTCGAAAATATCCTGGTCGAGCACGATCAAGTCCGCTTTCTTGCCGACTTCGATCGACCCGATCTGGTCTTCCATGTGCAACATCGTTGCAGGCCCCATCGTGTATCCGCGGACCAGCGATTCGATCGTCAGGCGCTCGCTGGCGCGCGGCTGAATCGGCGCGTCGGGCTGGCCCGGTAACTGGCGCGTGTGCCCGATTTCGATGTTCAGCAACGGGTGCATGCCCGC
>JBFJQO010000138.1:0-6550 GCA_041616535.1 Woeseiaceae bacterium
CTCGCTGCCGAAACCACCCCACAGCGATGCGAGGTAGGCCCACATGACGTTGGCGTTGGCCGCAAACGCCGTGACCCGGGCGAGGAAGATCATCCAGCCGGTGCCGAAGCCGGCCGGCGGACCGAACGCGTCCGTTGCGTAGAGCACGGGTCCGCCAGTCTGCTCGTAGTAGCTGGCGAGTTCCGCGAAAGTCAGGACGATGGCCAGGAACAGGATGCCGACCACCAGAAACAGCCACGGACTGTAAAGCCCTGCGTTGACCGCGATCCTGCCGGGCAACGCGAAAATGCCCGCGCCGATGACGGCGTTGAGGACGAGAAAGGCGGCACCGAAGAAGCCGATGTCGCGCCTGAGTGCTGCCGCGGATCCGCCCGCGTTGTCCGGATGCATCGGGCGATACTAGCAAATCACCCGTGGCGGGATTCAGGTGAGCTTGCGAACCAGCAGTTGGTCGAGGCTCAGCTTACCGGCTCCCGTGAAAACGAGCGGCAGCAGCATCGCGAGGAACAGCAGCGGGATGCGATAGTTGCCGAACCCCTTGTCCGTCACCGAGTAGCCCTTCCACAGCTCCGCGAGCGTATTCCAGTCGTCCGGCCAGTGGACGCCGGCGATGGCCACGATCGTCAGGATGACGAGGCTGAACGCCCAGAAGCGCGTGAACAGGCCAAGCACGAGGCCGATGGCGCCCAGGATCTCGAACCAGGTCGCGAGAAACCAGCTGATCTCGACCGGGACGATGTTGAACGGGAACGGGAAGTTGTCCTGCACGTTGGCGAACCAGTTATTGCCCCTTAATTTCATCATGCCCGCACGGCCGAATTCCCAGGCGAGTAAGAGGCGGATCGGCAGCAGGGCGACCCAGTCGCCGGCCGGGTCGAGGATGTCGACGATGCGGTTTCGCAGGTTCACAAGAGCGCTCATGGATGTCTCCTTAAAGATGGGCGGCGCGTGCCGGTCAGGATCCCGAGTTGACGCATTTCGCGCAGTGCGGCCGCGCCGTGGGCGACGAGAGCATCGGTGTCGGGATAGCCGATCTTGTCGGCGAGTGCGCGCAGCAGTGCCTCGCCCGTCAGGTTGGCCGGGTTGTTGTCAATGTCCTCGAGAAGCGCCGCCGTCACGGCGTTGAGCTCGAGAAAGCCGACGCTGTCCTGCGCGTCGCGGTACAGCGCGAGATACAGCGGCTGTTCGGCAGGCTCGGCCGGCAGGTAGTCGGGTGAAATGCGGTGCACCGGGTAGCGGTAGGCATACGCCCAGGCGAGCGCGGACTTGACCGGGACGCCCGAGAGCAGGTCGCCGCCGGGATCGACGCCTGCGAGATCGTCGACCTCGTCCGACGTCGACAGCGCGAGTTCCGCGTACTCGTAGTGCGCGAGTTCGGCCAGGAACGGGAAGTCGTCGTCAGCGGGTTCGAATTCGTCCTGCAGCCAGGCCAGGAACTCGGCAGGCAGTTGCAGGAAATAGGGCGTGTGCGCCACGTGGCCCCGCATGAATCCACGGACGAACCGCCGCCAGCCGGCGTCGTCATGAATCTTACGTAATACTGGAAAAAATGTCCCTAAGAGATTGAAAAGATTGTTAAAAAATAGCTTGCGATAGATCGCCATCCGGCGGGCTTCAATGCCCTCCGGGGCCGGCACGTTGTCCGGGTCGCGGATGTGGGCCGCGAACGCGTACTGCCTGTCCTGGAATTCCCCGGCGTCACCCATGGGCCGCTCTCCGGGCGTCGCAGGCCTGCTGCAGTGCCTTGATGCGACGGACCTCGTCGAGGAGGACCCGCATGGGCGGGAAATTGAAATCCCGCTCGAGCAGCGTCGGCACCGGGCCGAACAGGCCGTAGGCCTCCTCGAGCAGCGCCCAGGCCTGGGCGTCGACCGGCGAGCCGTGCGTGTCGATGCGCAGGTCCTCGTCTTCGACGTGGTGACCGGCGAGGTGGAAGTAGCGGATGCGTGCGGCGGGCATGGCACGCAGGAATTCACTGGCGTCGTAGCGGTGATTGATGCTGTTGACGACGATGTTATTGATATCGAGCATGAGGTCGCAGTCGGCCTCCTGCAGCACCGCGAGCAGGAATTCGCGCTCGCTCATCGACGTGTCGATCGGTGTGTAGTAGCTGACGTTCTCGAGTGCCATGCGCTGCCCGAGGATGTCCTGCACGCGGCGCACCCTTTCGGCAACATAGCGGACCGCTTCCTCGGTGAACGGGATCGGCATCAGGTCGTAGAGCTGGCCGTCGTCGCCGCAGTAGCTCAGGTGCTCGGAGTACAGGCGGATGTCGTGCTCGGCCATGAAGTCCCGGATGTCGCGAACCAGTTGCTCGTCGAGCGGCGACGGCGCGCCGATGGACAGCGACAGTCCGTGGATCAGGAACGGGTAGCGTTCCGTGAAAAACCGCAGTTTCTTGCCCAGGTTGCCGCCGACGTGAATCCAGTTCTCGGGCGCCACCTCCATGAAATCGACGTCGTCAGGGGGATCGGCCATCAGAGGATCGAGCAGCTTGCGGCGCAGGCCGAGGCCGGCGCCCCGGACCGGGTACTGTGATTCGTTGTGACTCATGCTGTCCCCATTCAGGCGTTATGACATCAGACCTGCCGCCATCGGCAATTATTACAGGCCTTCAGGCGTCCTGCAGCCGGCTCAGGCGCTCGAGGTAGCTGGCCTCGTCGGGCGCACGGTTCGCGCTCTGCGCCTCCCAGAGCGCTTCTGCGAGGCATTCGATCATCTCGTGCTCGGCCGCGTGCACGTCGCCGCATTGCGCGACGAGTGATCGATAGATCCCGGCGATGCCGGCAGGGCGGTCCGTCGCGACCTGCTCGCGGATGCCGAGGTGCAGGCCCATGTGCAGGAACGGATTCGTGCGGCCGCCCTCCGGTGCATAGTCCCGGTCGAGGTCGTCCCCGGAAACACTGCCGTGATACTCGGGATGCATCTCGATGACGTCCGCGATCTGTGTCTCGAGCGGCGACAGGGGCAGCCCGTCGCTGCGTTTGCGCCAGGCCTCCCGGTACATGCGGCGAAGCTCGCTCCTGTCCTGACCGAAAATCATGGCAGTTCCTTTTTCCTGAATTCGCACCACTCGATGATCGGGCAGTCCCCGCACAATGGTTTACGCGCCTTGCAGACGTACCGGCCATGCAGGATCAGCCAGTGATGCGCGTCCTTCTTGAACTCGTCCGGCGTCAGCCGGACCAGCCGCTTCTCGACCTCGAGCGGCGTCTTGCCTTTCGCCAGCCCGGTGCGGTTCGCGACGCGGAAGATGTGCGTATCGACCGCGATCGTCGGCTCGCCGAAGGCCGTGTTCAGGATCACGTTCGCGGTCTTGCGCCCGACGCCGGGCAGCGCTTCGAGTTCGGCACGCGATCGCGGCACCTCGCCATCGTGACGGTCGAGCAGGATGCGGCAGGTCTTGACGATGTTCTCGGCCTTGCTGTTGTAAAGGCCGATCGTGCGAATGAAGGGCTTGAGGCCCTCGACGCCGAGATCGAGGATGGCTTGCGGCGTGTTGGCGACCGGGAAGAGCCTGTCGGTCGCCTTGTTGACGCTGACGTCGGTCGCCTGCGCCGACAGTATCACGGCGATGAGCAGCTCGAACGGGCTGTCGTACTCGAGCTCGGTCGTCGGCGCCGGCATGCGCTCGCGCAGCGTGCTGTAGATGGCAATTCGTTTGTCTGTGTTCATGCGATCAGCGGTTGATGAGGCGGGAACGTCGCGGCTGGGCATGGGCGCGGCGGTGGCGACGGCGGCCGTCGATGGCGTTCTTGGCGGCGATTGCGAGTGCCAGGCTGAAGAATGCGCCGGGCGGCAGTAGCGCGAGCAGCCAGGCCATCGAGACGAGTTCGCGGAACCCGCCGATCGCCATCAGGAGCAATGCGAAACCCGTGCCCATCACGAGGCCGTCGACGATGCTCGAACCGACCGGATTGCGCGAGGCAAACACTTCGGCGCGCGCGACGATGGCGCAATTGGTCACGATTAACGGGATGAATATGCCGAGCGAACGGTCGAGCGCCGGGAACCAGGCCTTGAAGATCAACTCCGTGCAGGTCACGAGGCTTGCGATGATCAGCACGTAGATCGGGATGCGAATCTCGCTGCGGATGAGTCTTCGTGTCGCGGACACGAGCGCGTTCGAAACGACGAGCACCGACAGCGTGGCGACGCCGAGGCCGAGGCCGTTGACGAACGTGGACGTGACGGCCAGCAACGGGCAGAGGCCGAGCAATTGCACGAGCCCCGGGTTCTCGTGCCACAGGCCCGTCTTGAAGCGATCGATGAGTGTCGGCCGCGTCATTCGTCCGCCTCGTCGTCGGTGCCCGCGACCGCCAGGAACACGGCCTCGCGATTTGCCTCGAAGTACAGCAGCGTTTCCTTGACGGCCTTGACGATGGCACGTGGCGTGACCGAGGCACCGGTCAGTTGGTCGAAGGCGCCGCCGTCGCGCCGGATCTTCCAGCCCTCGACGGCCGGATCGCCGAGCGACCGTCCGTCGAATTGCCGCACCCAGTCGGACTTGGACGATTCGACGCCATCGCCGAGCCCCGGGGTCTCGCGATGCTCGAGTACGTGCACCCCCGTCAACTTGCCGGCGATGTCGATGCCGACCAGCAAGCGGATGGCGCCCGCGTAGCCGTCGCGTGCGCTGACGACGAACAGGGCGGCGACCGGCGTCTCGCCCGAGTAGACGCGGTAGACGATGGCGTCGTCGGATCCGGGCAGGTCATGCGGCGCTGGAATCGTCATGACCGACTCGCTCACGCCGCTGTCGAAGAAAAGCCCCGACAGCGCGGGCTGCAGGCTTTGCTCGAGCCACGCCTGCTCGTTGGCCGCGATACGCTCGTCGGTCAGGCGGTAGGTGAAGGCGACGAGCGCCGTGCAGACCGCCGCGATGAGGGCGAGCGTCAGGCCGCTCCTGATGACGGACACCTCAGCCATCACTCGTCACCCCGTCATCGTGACCGACGATGTGCGGCCGCGTCAGGTAGTCGATTGCCGGGACGGCCATGTTCATGACCAGGACCGCGAAGGCGACGCCGTCCGCGTAGCTGCCCCAGGTCCGGATGCAGTAGATCAGGAAGCCGATGCCGATGCCGTAGACGAAACGCCCCTTCGGGCTCGTCGCGGCCGATACGGGATCGGTCGCGATGAAGAATGCGCACAGGATGGTCGCCCCGGCGAACAGGTGGAAGCCGGGGCTCGGGTTCGCGCCGGGGTCGATGAGGTACATGATCATCGCGGGGCCGAGTAAGCCGATGCCCACACCGACCGGGATGTGCCAGCGGATGATCTTGCGAATCAACAGCCAGAAACCGCCGATCGCGAGGAAGTTGCCGATCCACTCCCATCCGCGCCCGCCGAAATCGCCCATGACCGGATGGGAGCGAATCTCGATTGCCGTCGCCATGTTGTTGAGGCCGGTCTTCATGACGTCGAGGGGTGTCGGGCGACTGACCGCGTCGAAGCCGAGGGTCTCCGGGAGATTGCCCGTCAGCGTGAATCCGAGGGTCTGGATGATCGTCAGGTGCTGGTAGTCGATGTCGCCCATGCGCGGCGCGACCCAGAGATTCAGGTGAGACGGGAACGCGACCAGGATGACGACATAGCCCGCCATGGCCGGGTTGAAGATGTTGAAGCCGAGTCCGCCATACAGGTGTTTGGCCACGACGACGCCGAACAGGGCGCCGGTCGCCGTCACCCACCAGGGTGTCAGCGACGGCAATGCGAACGCGAGCAGCGCGGCGGTGACGAGCGCGCTGTAGTCGGTCAGCGCAGTCTCGGGCGCACGGCCGCGCGCCCACATCATGAGGGCCTCGCCGGCAATCGCGAATATCGCCGCGACGAGCAGGTTGAAAATGAAACCGGGTCCGAAATACCAGACGTGCGCGATGGCCGCCGGCGCCAACGCGGCGAGGACCTGCAGCATCAGCGATGCCACGTTGGCCTGCGGCGACCAATACGGCGCTTCGCGAACCTCGAATCTCATCGCGGCTCATCCTCTTTCTCGCGCTTCTTGCGCTCGAGGATCTCGGCGATCGCCGCCGGTCGGGCCGATTCCTTCTGCGCCGCGAGTTCGGCTTCGCGCTCGCGCTTGTCGCGCTCGAGCCGCCGGTTGCGCGCCTCGAAGCGCCGCCGGGCGCGTTCGGCGCGTGCCTTCTCATCGGCCAGTTCGCGAATGCGCCCCTTGGCCACGCGGAAGTCAGCCGTCAACGGGATGTGGCTCGGGCAAACGAGGTCGCAGCAGCCGCACTCGATGCAGTCGATAAGACCGAAATCGCGCAGTTTTCGCTCGTCGTCGGCACAGGCATACCAGAACAACTGCTGGGGCAAGAGCTGCACCGGGCACACGGCCGCGCAGTCGCCGCAACGGATGCAGGCCAGTTCGGGGCCGGACGACGGCAGGTCGTCGAGTACCAGTACGCAGTTGCTCGCCTTGACGAGCGGTACGGCGTCGGTCGACACGGACTTGCCCGTCATCGGGCCGCCGATGATGAGGTGCCTGGCCTTGTCGGTATAGCCGCCGGCATGGGCCACGATGTCCTCGACGGTCGTGCCGATA
>JBFJQO010000139.1:0-6550 GCA_041616535.1 Woeseiaceae bacterium
GTTGAGGCGCTTGTAGTGGTTGTACACGGCCACCGACAGGACTTTCTTGGCCCGCTCCTGCCCGATGACGTACTCGTCGAGGACCTCGTTGATCTCCTGGGGCTTGGGTAGCTTGTCCTGGCCGGTCTCGCCACTGTCCTCGAGCTCTTCGCGAATGATGTCATTGCAGAGCTCGACGCATTCGTCACAAATGAAAACAGACGGGCCAGCGATCAGCTTACGAACCTCGTGCTGGGATTTGCCGCAAAAAGAACAATAGAGAAGCTTGCCGTCTTCGTTCTTACCGCGGGTCTCGTCGCTCATACGGGCGTGCCTTTGTGACTCAGAAAAATCAGTCGTTTACGACTTTGTGCCGTAGTTTACATTGGCGTTACACAGGTTCATAGACACAGCTCACATAAGCCGGTATCGACCCTGTAAGTGATTGATAGTTAGAGGATCAATCCTTCGATTTGTCGCCCATTTCGGCCCGCTGAGCAAGCACCGTGTCGATGATGCCGTACTCGACCGCTTTATCGGCACTCATGAAGTTGTCGCGCTCGAGATCGCGCTCGATCGTCGCGATATCCTGACCCGTGTGCTTGGCCATGATCTTGTTGAGGCGGCGTTTCAGTTCGAGCACCTCTTCGGCATGGATGCTGATGTCCGTGGCCTGGCCCTGGTAGCCCGCGCTGGGCTGGTGAACCATGACGCGCGAGTGCGGCAGCGCAAAGCGCTTGCCCTTGGTGCCACCCGCCAGCAACAGTGCGCCCATGCTCGCCGCCTGGCCGACACAGATCGTCGAAACATCGCAGTTGATGAACTGCATCGTGTCGTAGATCGACAGCCCGGCCGAGACGACGCCGCCCGGCGAGTTGATATACAAGTGGATGTCCTTGTTCGGGTTTTCCGACTCGAGGAACAGGAGTTGGGCAACGACGAGGTTGGCCATGTGATCTTCGACAGGCCCGACGATGAAGACGAGGCGGTCCTTGAGAAGCCTCGAGTAGATGTCGTAGGCGCGCTCGCCGCGGGCCGTCTGCTCGACGACCATCGGCACGAGATTCAGTGACGTTGCGCTCATGGGTGTTCCGTCTCCAGTACTTGGGTGGCTGTTACTGCGCCTGGCACGGTACCAGGCGCCGCTATTGTCTCACGAAGCGGGCCCGTTCATGTAGTCCCTGAAAGAAACCTTCTTCGCCTTCGATTTGCCGTGCTCGAGCAGCCAGTCGACGGCTTTCTGTTCGACCACCATCGGCTCGATCTGTTGCATGATTTGCGGGTTGCTCATGTACATGTTGACCATGTCGTCCGAATTCTCGTAGCCCGCGCACATTTCCTCGACGCGCGCGCGCAAATCGTCCTGGTTGACCTTGATCTCGTTTTCGGCAATCACCTGGCGCAGCAGCAACCCGAGCCGCACGCGTTTCTCGGCCGCCTCGGCGAAGTTGTCCATCGGCGGCGCCTGGTCATGATCCTCGATACCGAGCCGCTGCATCGCCTCGTGCTGCATCGAGTGCATCTCCTCCCGAATCAGCGTCTGCGGCACGTCGAACGGGTTCTTCTCGAGCAGCCCGTTCATGACCTGCTCACGAATGTCGCCCTCGACTTTCGTCCTGGCCTCGCGCTCCATGTTCTCGCGCACGTCTTTCTTTAATTGCTCGAATCCGCCCTGGGTGACGTTGAAAGCCTCGGCGAACTGGTCGTCGAGTTCGGGCAGGATCTCCTGCTCGACGCGGTGCACATTGACCGCGAACTCCGCTTTCTTACCGGCGAGATCCTCGGCGTGGTAGTCCTTGGGAAACTTGACCTTGATGGTCTTCTCATCGCCTGCCGCGATGCCCTTCAGGCCCTTCTCGAAGTCCGGCAGCATCTGTCCCTGGCCGAGTACGACCGGGACCTCCGTGCCGCTGCCGCCCTGGAATGCCTCGCCATCGATCGTTCCCGTGAAATCGACGATCACGCGGTCACCGTCTTTCGACTTGCGGTCGACGGCGTCCCACGTTGCCCGCTGCTTGCGCAGGCTCAGCAGCATTTCGTCCAGGTCGGCATCGCCGATCTCGATTTCGGGCTTGTCCACCTTGATCTTGTCGAGATTCCGGAGTTCGACCTCGGGCAGGATCTCGAATGTCGCGACATAGGCGAACGTCTTGCCGTCGTCCTTCTCGGTCTCGATCTTCGGTCCACCGGCGGGCCGCAGGTTTTCCTGCACCACCGCGTCCGAATAGCTTTTCTGCATGATCTCGCCGAGCACCTCCTGGCGGACCTGCTTGCCATAGCGTTGGCGCACGACGCGCGCCGGGACCTTGCCCGGCCGGAAGCCCTTGATCCGGGCGGTCTTGCCGACCGACTTCAGGCGCGAGTCGACCTCGCTCTCAATGCGTTCGGCCGGCACCTCGACGCGCATGCGCCGTTCCAGAGCACCTGTCGACTCGACAGTGACGTTCATTCTGTATTCTCTTAATAATCAGTAAGTTAATGTCTGAAAAGACTGGTGCGAAAGGGGAGACTCGAACTCCCACGGGTTGCCCCACTGGATCCTAAATCCAGCGCGTCTACCAATTCCGCCACTTTCGCATCGCCGGGCGACTCGGAACTCGCACTTTCTTGCCAGCCGGGCATTATACCGATGGCGCAAAAAGGGGACAGCCCCCTTTTTCGGGTTGCCCAAAAAACGGGGCTGTCCCCGGGTGGAAATAGGGTGTCCGGTACCTTATTTCCCGCTATATTTCCCGCCATGCCCGACGATTCGAAACACCATGGCATGGATGTTGCGGCGCTGCGCCGCTCGGCAACAGGCTTTGCGCTGGATCGAGACGACCTCGACGCCGACCCGATCGTGCAATTCGAGGAGTGGTTTCGCTATGCGTGCGAGACCGTGCCGATGGACCCGAATGCCTTCGTCGTGTCGACCGTCGACAGCCACAACCGGCCGTCGAGCCGCACAGTGCTGCTGAAGTCCTTCGACGAAAATGGATTCGTGTTCTACACGAATTACGACAGCAAGAAGGCGCAGCATATCGAGAAGAACCCGTACGTCTCGATGCTGTTCTTCTGGTCCGAAGCCTCTCGCCAGGTCAAGATCCGGGGCAAGGCCGAGAAGCTCCCGGCCGCCGACTCGATCGCGTATTTCCTGACGCGCCCGCGCGGCAGCCAGATCGGGGCCTGGGTCTCGACCCAGTCGAGCGTCATCTCGTCGCGCTCGCTGCTCGAGGCGAAATTCCAGGAGATTAAGAAGAAATTCAAGGGCAAGGACGTGCCGCTGCCCTCGTTCTGGGGCGGTTATCGCGTCGTGCCCGACCAGGTCGAGTTCTGGCAGGGACGGCGCAATCGGCTGCACGATCGCTTCGAGTACACGAAGCAGGACGACGGCAGCTGGACGATCGAACGCCTGGCACCCTGACAGCGGCCCCACAACAGACAAGGGCCCCCGGGAAACCGGGGGCCCTGGCCAATCTAGGTCCCGTACTAGGGGATGTTGTTGTGGAACACGTAGGTGTCGATGAACCCATCCGGGACCGGGAACATGACCGCGCCCGGTGCCGAGTTATGGCATGTCCTGCACGCCCAGTCCTCGTCGATGGCCGGATACGCGTAACTGCCGTTCGCCGTGAACTGGTCCGCAGTGGAATCCAGGTCGATCCGGAAGATGTGCGACGACACGTCGCCGATTGCCGGACGATCTGCCTCGCCAGCGACCGCCGTGGCCGATTTTGCGAGGTACGGCATATGGCAGTCGATGCAGGCCAATGACTGCATTCCGGGGCCGCGCAGCGCCGGGTCGTAATCGCCATGGCAACGCAGGCATCCATCGTTGGTCTTGTCGACGCCCGGCATGCCGGTGTACAGCGGATTGTCCGCGTTGACGGCGGAGCCGTGCGGGTTGTGACACGTGGTGCAGTTACCGTGCGTCGCGAGGAACCCGCCGGAACGAACCGTGTCCAGCGTATCGGGATCGATTCCGAGCACCTCGTCGTATTGCTCGTGGTGACGGATCATGCCACCCTTTGCCGCGATACGGCCGCCCATATCGAACGGACGCGGGTCCGGAAGGGCGCCCAGCGCCGTTTCGAACGCGCTGACATAGGTCGGGTAGTCCCGCTCACCATCGCGCGTGTGGCACTCGCCGCAGGCGACCGCGTCGCCGTAACCGGCATCGGCTGCGCCCAGCTCGGCATCGGAACGCGGCATGAAGGCGTCGCGCGTAATCGTGCCCGTGAACTTGGCGTGCGACGCGCCGGCACCGTGGCAGGCTTCGCAGTGAATACCGCCCTCGAAGAACGTGCCGTCCATGAGCGGCATGTTGTCCTGGCGATTGTCATTCAGGACGGCGTCGTAGCGTCGCCAGCCTGTCGTGTGGCAGTTACCGCAATTGTATTTCTTGTCGACTTCGTCGTCGTGATAGCCGGCCATCTGGTCGGTCGCGAAGTTGTACTGCACTTCGGAACCCGTGACGATCGCACCGGCGAGATCGACGAAGCGAGCTTTCCAGAAGTAGCCACCGATGACGTACGAAACGTCGTCCCATGTCGTCGGTGTGCCGAGCGAGTTGTCGGTCACGCCGTCTTCGTCCGTCACGCGCTCCAGTACACCGTTCAATGTCGTGAACGGGTAGCTCGGCTGTTCGCCGAAGGCCCGGTTCAGCTTGAAGGGATGGCCCGTCTGCACGAACGAGGCATACGGAACCGTGTGGCAAACGCCACAGCTTTCGCTGCCGACGTATTCCCCGTCGGGAATCTCGGGCAGGTCGAAGTCGAGGCTATTGGCCGCACCGGCTGTCACCGTGAATGCCGCCACTGTGACTGCCTCGTAGCCCGGACGACTGGCATTGGCATCGTAGTCGCCCTCGGCCAGCACGATCTCGTAGGTACCGTCCATTGCGACGTCTGCGAATTCGGTCACACCGCTCGCGTTCGTGAACGTAACGTCGACGAAACGATCCAGCGGACCGTTCGGCGTCGTGACCTTGCCGGACACCAGCACCGCCGTTCCTGGCAGTGGTTCGCGGCAGTCAAGCACATCGACCGATCCGTCGCCATTGAGGTCTTCTTCGGGATCGGCCACGCCGTCCTGATCGAGATCCCAACAAGCGATACCGTCTGCGCCAGGCGAGCCTGCGGTGCCCGCCGGGCCGGCGGCACCGTCGCTGCCTTCGCATCCTGCGAACAGGAATGCGCCGGCCGCGAGCAGCAGCAAGAACCTGAAATTACTAGACATTTTTTGCCTCCCGGGATTGTCGTTGCCCCGCGGCTGCGAAGCAACCGCCTGAACAAAAGGCGGAGATTCCCCAAGTGGACATTATGAAATCGGGCCGTAACGCACACTGACGACCGTCAGTTTCGCGCGCGCGAAAACCGCAGGTCGGTAAGCAATAACCGAAAGTACTTGCCGAAAAAAAGAGGCCGGGAGATCGCTCTCCCGGCCAGCTAAGGCAAGGTGCCTTAAGGGGGGTTATGGTTTATTCGAACATGCTCATCAGCTTGTCGATGATGCCGAACAGGATCTGGTCATTATTGTCCGCATCGCTGTCCGGGTCGTCGTTAACGACCAGCGTACCGAATGCGTCGGTATGGGCCATGAACGATGCCAGCTCACCGGCATTGTCGGCGTTGATGAAGTCAGCCCTGTGGCAGCCACCGCATGCGCGCGATGCCGGACCCGTGACGTACTCGGGTACGGTGCCGATTGCGCGATCGCTGATGTCCCAGCCCCGCGACAGCACGCCAGGCATCGACTTGGACTGATCGGGCACGTCGTAAGTACCCGCAAGGTGGCAAGCCTCACAGTTCCTGATCGTGAAGTTCGGGAACGTGTGTTTGATGTGCTGTTCCGCCCGTGCATCGAACACCGGGTCGTTGGCAGCGGCCACCTCGTCCAGGTCAAACTGCTGGAACGAGTGGATGCCGTGGATATAGCTGTCGATGGCACGCGATTGCAGTTCGAGGTGACTACCCGGGAAGGTCGTCGTGTGGCAATGTTTGCAAACCTCGATGCCGTCACCACCGCGGCCGCTTCCGTCATGGAAGGTGCTGGCCAGCGAGTCGTGGCATGCGTTGCACTTCTCGATGCTGACCGCGGCGTTCGCGCCCTTGAAGTAATCGGCGACGATCATGCTGCCCGCCAGGTCGAACGTTTCGCCGACGGCCTTCAGGACGACGTCTTCACCGCCGACCTCCAGCTCTGGCGTGATCGAGATCTCGGCTTTGGTGATGTCACCGTTCGCGATCAGGGTCGGAAGCAGGTCGGTCTTCGTCAGCTGCAGTGCGGACATGTCCAGCGTGACCATCCAGTCACCCGGTACCGAAGCGGGATCTTCCGTGAACAGCGGGTTGGGGCCGCCGCCCGAGCTTTCGGGCACGTATTCCATCTTGCAGCCAGGACGCCGGCCGCCGCATTCCGTGACATTGGCGTCACGTTCGTGCGAGCCGACCAGGTAGTTACGCGTGTCCCAACCGTAGAACGATACGAGGACCTCGGGGACGATGTCGACGTTGTTCGAGCTGAACTCGATCGTCATCAGGTCGCCTGCCAGCGTGATGTTGTCGATCGCAACCGTATTGAGATCGGCAAA
>JBFJQO010000140.1:0-6501 GCA_041616535.1 Woeseiaceae bacterium
CGAGTCGAAAGTACGCGTCGGCGTCGATCCGGAGAGCGGCCGCATTCTGTTCCAGTCGCAGAACGTGCGTGCGACAACGATCGAGGGCGTCGAGGCGGCATATTCGCTGCGCTTCGGCGGCGCGCGGCGCGCGTTCGGCGTTGACGCCGCACTGTACTACGCGCGCGGCGTCAACGACGATACCGGCGCGGCGCTGAACTCGGTGGGCCCGCCGCAGGCGGTCTTCAGCCTGCGCTGGCTGTCGCCGGATGAACGCAGCCAGGCGCGCATCAGCACGACGCTGTCCCGCGCCTGGGACGACCGCGACGAAGCGGGCGGCAGCCTGTTCAAGCCGCCGGGATACGGCGTGGTCGATCTGCACCTGTCGCATCGATTGCGCAGCAACGTCGTTCTGCGCGCGGGACTGTTCAACCTGGCGGACCGGACCTACTGGTACTGGTCGGACGTGCGGGGCCTCGCGCCCGACGATCCGAATCTGCCGTTTCTTTCGAGGGCCGGACGCAGTGCGTCCCTGAGCCTGAATGTGACGTGGTAATCACACGAGGAGTGCAAGCCATGCAGCGCAAGACATGCTTGATTTTTATCGCGGCCGCCAATCTCATCGTCGTTTCGGCCTGCGGCAACGGTGCGGCGGATACGCAGGCCACAGCCGGCGCCGACACCATGGTGCATTCCGCCGAGGTCGCAGCGGCCGACATGGACGCGCTCGTCGCGCGCGGCCAGCAGGTCTACATGGCCAACTGCGCCGCCTGCCACCAGCCCGACGGCAAGGGCCTGAGAGGCGCGTTTCCGCCGCTGGCCGGGTCGGACTACCTCGCCGGCGACCGTAAAACCGTGCTCGGCGCCGCCATGTTCGGCCTGTCCGGTCCGATTACGGTGAATGGCGAGCAGTACAACGGAGTAATGCCGAGTTTTGCGCACCTGGCGAACGAAGACCTCGCGGCCGCGTTGACCTACATACTGTCGTCCTGGGGCAACGATTACGCCGCGGTCGGCGTTGCGGAGGTCGCCGCGCTGCGCGCAGAGCTGGGCGCCGAAGACCGCGCCACCGGCCAGCGGCATCCGGGCGCGTCCGAGGGTGAGATGAAATACCGCGGCACGCCGTCGCCGATTCCGCCCGAGGAGACACGCCAGGTCATGAGCGCCGAGGGCCCGACCCTGAGCGACGCCGAGTTCCAGGTCGCAACCAAGGTGTACTTCGAGCGCTGCGCGGGCTGCCACGGTGTCCTGCGCAAGGGCGCGACGGGCAAAGCACTGACGCCGGACATTACGCGCGAGAAAGGCACCGAGTACCTCAAAGCGCTGATCAACTATGGCTCGCCGGCTGGCATGCCGAACTGGGGCACGTCCGGCGAGATGTCGCCCGAACAGATCGACATCATGGCGCGCTTCCTGCAGCAGGAGCCGCCCGCGCCGCCCGAATACGGCATGCCGGAGATACGCTCGAGCTGGAACGTGATCATCCCCGCGGAGGAGCGGCCGAAGAGACCCCAGCACGACCGGGATATCGAGAACTTTTTCTCCGTCACGCTCCGGGATTCGGGGGAAGTTGCAATCATCGACGGTGACACGAAGGAGATCGTCGCGCGCCTGAAGACCGGCTATGCCGTGCACATCTCGCGCGTGTCCGCCTCGGGCCGCTACGTGTACACGATCGGACGCGACGCGAAAGTGGACATGATCGACCTGTGGATGGATCCGCCGGCGCGCGTCGCCGAGATCAAGGTCGGACTCGAGGCGCGCTCGGTCGAAACGTCCAAGTACAAGGGCTACGAGGACAAGTACGCGGTCGCGGGCGCCTACTGGCCGCCGCAGTACGTAATCATGCACGGCGACACGCTCGAGCCGATCAAGATCGTATCCACGCGCGGCATGACGGTCGACACGCAGGAGTACCACCCGGAGCCGCGCGTCGCGGCGATCGTCGCGTCGCACGAACACCCGGACTTCATCATCAACGTCAAGGAAACGGGGCATATCCTGCTCGTCGACTACAGCGACATCGACAGCCTGTCGGTCACGGACATCGGGGCCGCGAAGTTCCTGCACGACGGCGGCTGGGATCGCAGCAAGCGCTATTTCCTGACCGCAGCCAACCAGTCCGACAAGATTGCGATCGTCGATTCGCGTGAGCGCAAGCTCGTGAAGCTCGCGGACGTGACCAAGACGCCGCACCCGGGACGGGGCGCGAACCTCGATGACCCGGACTACGGGCCGGTATGGGTCACGAGCGCGCTGGGCAATGCGAACGTGACCTTCCTCGGCACGGACCCGGAGGGTAACGCCGCGTCCGCCTGGAACACCGTTCGTATCCTCGAGGGCATGGGGGGCGGCTCGCTGTTCGTCAAGTCGCATCCGAAGTCGAAGAACCTGTGGGTGGACGCGCCGTTGAACCCGGACGAGTCGATCAGCCAGAGCGTTGCCGTCTTCGATATCAACAACTTCGACGCAGGGTTCGCCAAACTGCCGATCGCCGAATGGGCAGACCTCGGCGAGGGTCCGAAACGCATCGTTCAGCCCGAGTACAACAAGGCCGGCGACGAGGTCTGGTTCTCCGTCTGGAGCGGCAAGGAGCAGGAGTCGGCGATCGTCATCGTCGACGACGAGACGCGTGAGCTCAAGGCCGTGATCAAGGATCCCGACCTGATCACGCCGACGGGCAAGTTCAACGTCTACAACACGCTGCACGACATCTACTGATTGCGGCGCGCGCCAGGAGAACGTCGATGAAGGCCGTCTTGTTTGCCGCCTTTGCAGCGGTATTGCTGCCGCATGCGCCGCCGGCCCGGGCCGGCGACGACCTCGCCGCGGCCCTGACCGGGGGCGACGCGGGCGTGTCGGTCCGGTATCGGCACGAGTACGTCGACCAGGATGGCATCGCGAAGGATGCGAACGCGTCGACGGCGCGCCTGCGGCTCGACTACGCGACGGGCGCGTGGCGCGGCTGGTCGGGCTACGCCGAATACGATTACGTGTTTCACGTCCTGCTGCGCGACTTCAATTCGGGCGCCGGCACGAGCCCCGGCCGCAGCGAATACCCGGTCGTCGCCGACCCTTCCGGCGCCGACCTCAACCAGCTCTACGTCGACTACGCGCCCGGTGACGCGTGGAAGCTGCGATTCGGTCGGCAGCGCATACTGCTCGACAATCAGCGCTACGTCGGTCATGTCGGCTGGCGCCAGAACGAACAGACCTACGATGCGCTCACGGTTTTCGTCGACAGCCTGCCGCGAACGACACTCTCCTACACCTACGTCGCATGGGTGCGGCGCATCTTCGGGGCGCGTACGCCGGCCGGCAGGAACAAGACGGATCACCACCTGCTGAACGCGAAGATTTCGCTTGACGGCGGATGGTCCGTCTCGCCCTATGTCTATTACCTCGACTACGCGTACCCCGAGGATGCCGCCAACTCGACGGCGACAGTCGGCCTGCGCCTGGCCGGCACGGTTGCAGGCGTGGACGGCAAGCTCGCCGTCACCGGCGAGATCGCGACCCAGTCGGACGTCGGCAACAACCCGGTGGGCTACGACGCGCAATACCTGCACTTCGATGCGCTATGGGCACTGGGCAATGGACTGTCGCTCGGTCTCGGCTACGAATCGCTCGGCGGAAGTTCCGCGCCCGGAGGCGCTTTTCGCACGCCGCTCGCGACATTGCACATTTTCCAGGGCTGGGCCGACCAGTTCCTCTCGACGCCGGACGGCGGTATCGACGACGCCTACGCGACGATCGCCTACAAGGTCGGCGACTGGACGTTGACCGGCGTCTACCACGATTTTTCGGCCGAGACCGGCGGCGGCGACTATGGCTCGGAAATCGACGTTTCAGCGGCGCGTAGCTTCGCCAGGCATTATGGCGTGCTGGTCAAGGCGGCATTATTTTCCGGCGACGCCGCAGCCTTCCCGGACACGAACAAGGTCTGGCTGCAGTTTACGGCGAGCTACTGAGGCCGGGCATTCGATCCCGCTCAGGCCGCGTCGTGGGCGCGTGCCTCGACCGGCGTCTGGAACCAGTCCGGTTTGATGATGAGCAGGTCGCATGGCAGGTGCTCGAGCGTTCGTTCCGCCGTCGCGCCGATGAACAGTCGTTTCCAGCGATTGCGCGCGACAGCGCCCATGACGACGACGTCGGCGTCGAGGTTTTCGGCGAGCAGCGGCAATTCCTCGTGCGTGAGACCCGAGACCAGGTGCGCATTGCTGTCGTCGATTTCGTGGAACGACGTAATCTCGACGAAGCGCTTTTTGTGGTCTTCGTGCATCTGCTGTTCGATTTCGTCGAAGGGCAGAGAGACGGGGATGTAGGCGTTCGCCGTTGCCGTCGCGACCGCGATGCGCGGATCGTAGGAGTGGAACGCGTGCAGGTCACCGCCGACACAGGCGACGAGGGTCCGGCCGAGTTGCAAAATCTCGTCGTCGAGAGCGGCCGGCTTGTCGTGCTGGTTCATGGGATCGATCGCGGCGATGAACAAGGGTTTGGCGGAGAGTTCGTGGGCTTTCACGAGCCACAGCGGCATCGGGCAGGTCCGTATCAGGTTCCAGTCCGTATTCGTCAGCAGGGCGCGTGATGCCGCCGAGTGGTGATGCGTGTCCTTGAACACGATGTCGGCGCCGCATTCCATGGCATGACGGACGACGCCCTCGAACAGCGGATGGTCCCACTTGGCCGTCGTGCTCACGAGCACCCCGTCCGCGCGGATCGGCTCGGCAAGTTCTTCGAGATGCTTTGCCTGGCCGTCGATGATTTCCGCGCGGGCCTTTTCGAGCGAGGGCGAGTCGAACAGGCGGTCGCCGCTCAGGTATTCGTTGTAATAGCAGGCCAGCAGCTCGAGTTCGGCGCCGGCGCACTTCGCGAGCCAGGTGGCCCGCCGCATCGCCGGCTGGTCGTCGGCCGTTGGATCGATAACCGCAAGAATTTTCGAGATCTTTTGCATGGCTTTAGAAGGCTCCCGACGGCTGCCTTTCCGATTCGATATCCGAATCTAGGGCTAAAGGTGGCACTTTTCCATAAGTCCTGTTCCCATGCCCATCTCGGCTTCTACCTATCCAGGCAGCCTCGCCCCGGCGCACTATTTTTGCCCGCCGTGCCGCGATTGCATTATGCTGTAACACCCGACAGGAGCTGCCGATGCGTGCCGAAGATTATAAAGCATTGCGCGCCGTTCTCGATGCGAAGAAAAGCGAGCTCGAGGCGCGGCTCGAGCGCATCAAGGCAAACGTGCGTCGCGGCTACGATCCGGACTCCAAGGAGCGCGCGCAGGAATTCGAGAATCGCGAGGTTGTCGACGCGCTGGGCAACGAGGCGCGTCGCGAGCTGGCGAAAATTTCGGCGGCGATCATGCGCCTGGATGCCGGGGACTACGGTACCTGCGTCGAGTGTGGCGAGCCGATCGCCAGCGGGCGCCTCGAAGTGTATCCGTACGCCGATCTCTGTATCGATTGCGCTCGTGATGAGCCGCAACGGAGCTGATCGCCGGGCTCAGGTTTGCAGGTGTAGCTTGACGAGATCGGCCAGAGAGCGAGCCTGCATTTTCTCCATGACGCGAGCGCGGTGGATCTCGACGGTCCGCTGGCTCACGCCGAGTTCATACGCGATGACCTTGTTCGGTTTGCCGGTCACTACGAGATCGAATACCTCGCGTTCGCGCTTCGTCAACTTCTGAACGCGTTCCGTGACCTTGCTGTGCTGCTCGAGATTCTTGCGACGCTCCCGGTCGGTCTTCAATGCATCGCCTATGCGATCCAACAGGTCCTGGTCGCGGAACGGCTTCTGAATGAAGTCGATCGCACCCTTTTGCATGGCTTCGACCGCCATCGGCACGTCGCCGTGGCCCGTGACGAATATGATCGGTAGCTCGTTGCCGCGCCTCAGGAGCTCCTCCTGCAGTTCGAGTCCGCCGAGGCCCGGCATGCGAATATCGAGCACGAGGCATCCTGGTCGCGGCTCGGTGACGCGCTCGAGAAATTCGTTCGCCGAACTGAATATCTCGTGCCGCAGATTGACGGAATCCATCAACGCCTGCATTGCCATGCGTATGGCGGGGTCGTCATCGACGATGAATATCGTCGGAGTGTCGGCAGCAGCGGCTGGCATCGGGTTGAATTTGAACAGAAACCGTGCCGATTTGCGAGCGGGGACCGGCGACCGATGGATCCACTGACACACCTCGCTGATGACCGGCTTCGGCGTGCTCGGGCGCGCCGAGCTGACCTTCGTGGTCATGGATATCGCCTACGTGCAGCACAGAATATTGCCGAGCAAGGCGTTTTTCACGCTGATGGTGACCGCATTCGTGTTGAACGTCCTGGTCCCGGTAACGATCACCGGGTGGCGGCCGCATTATCTGCAGGCGACGTCCGGCCCGGCCCACGACAGCGAGAAGGCTTCCTAACCCGGATATTGCACCAAGGATCGCGACTCTGGCGCGGGGCTCGTGTGTCTGAGGGCAGGCCTGGAGCGAAAGTCATAGCAATAGCTATGACTTGAGTGAAGGCCAAGCTC
>JBFJQO010000141.1:0-6499 GCA_041616535.1 Woeseiaceae bacterium
CAGTTGCGGCGCAGCATGGGCTTCCTGTTTCGCACGATGCGGCTCGCCGTGGAACCGGCCTGTGCGGCCAGCACGGCCGCCGTGCTGTGGCCGTTGCGGGAGCGACTGCGTGGCCAGCGGGTTGTGCTCGTCATGTGCGGCAGTAACATCGACTGGGATACGTTCGAACGACAGGCGATATTCGATGACGGCATTGCTTGACCGGTTGCGGCACATCGTCGGCCCGCGGGGCTGGACCTGCGACCCCGATGAACTCCGACCGCACTTGACCGAATGGCGTGGCGTGTACGAGGGCCGCACGACGATCCTGCTGCGGCCCGGCTCCACGGCCGAGGTGGCGTCGGTCGTCAGCGCTTGTGCCCAAGCGGGCGTGCCGATCGTCCCGCAGGGGGGTAACACGAGCATGTGCGGCGGTGCCGTGCCCGATGCATCGGGTGACCAGGTCGTCCTTTGCCTCGGCCGCATGAACCGCATTCTCGACGTCGATCCCGCGAACTTCTCGATCGTCGTTGAGGCGGGCTGCACGCTGGCGGCAGTCCAGGACGCCGCGCGCGATGCCGGACGCTACTTCCCGCTCAGCCTCGGCGCGGAGGGAACTTGCCAGATCGGCGGGAATCTCGCGACCAATGCGGGCGGCATTAATGTCGGTCGTTACGGCACCGCGCGAGCGCTCGTCCTTGGACTCGAGGTCGTCCTCGCGGACGGCAGCGTCATCGACGCGCTGCGCTCGCTGCGCAAGGACACGGCGGGTTACGACGTGAAGCAGCTCTTTATCGGTAGCGAGGGGACGCTCGGCATCATCACGGCGGCCAGCCTGCGGCTGTTTCCCGACCCCGGCGAACGCGCGACGGCGATGCTCGGACTCGGCTCGGCGGGCGTCGCGGTCGACGTGCTCGCCAGCCTCAAGGAGAAGCTCGACGATCGCATCGAGTCGTTCGAACTGATCTCCGCGCGGGTCATGGGCCTGGTGGAAAAGCACATCCCGGGCGTGCGACTGCCGTTCGACGATCCGTGCCCCTGGTACGTTCTCGTCGAGACGTCCACGGGCTCCGATCCACAACGGCTCGAAGGCGCGCTGGCCGACGAGGCCGTCGCCGGGCGGCTGCTCGAGGCCGTTATCGCCAAGAACCACGGCGAGGCGGAGTCGCTCTGGCGCTTACGGCACTCGGTGTCGGAAGCGGAACGACAGGACGGCAAGAGCCTCAAGCACGATATTTCCGTGCCGCTGTCAAAAATGCAGGAATTCCTGGCGCGCGGCGACGAATTGCTCGCCGCGTTACGGCCGGATCTGCGCCTGGTGGCTTTCGGGCACGTCGGTGACGGCAACCTGCACTACAACGTCGTTCTGCCCCGAGATCTGCCGGTGGACGAGTGGCATGCCGAGGGCGAGCGCATCACGCGGGCCATTTACGACCTCGTCGCCGACCTCGGCGGCAGCTTCAGCGCCGAGCACGGCGTCGGTCAATCGAAGCGATCATGGCTTGCCGAGTATCGGGCCGGCCCCGAGCTGGAACTCATGAAGAAGCTCAAGAAGCTTCTGGATCCGGCTGATATCCTCAATCCGGGCAAGGTATTTTGACGACCAGTTCCGGTTCGGGGCTTGATAATCCCGCTAGAATTCGTTCTTACCTATGAGCGCAGAGTCCGACAAGATTCGCAACGCGTTCGCCGATCAGCTCGCGAGCTTCGACGACAAGCTCCAGTCGACGACGGACGATGTCGACATGCTGACCGATATCCGGGAGGGTATCGGGGACCTGCTGGCGTCCGACGGCGCCAGCGAAGCCGAGGTCCGACGAGTGCTCCAGGAACGCTACGAGTCGGGCGCGCTGCGCAAGGAGACGTTCCAGCTCGTCAAATCGATGCTCGATCATTACGTGACGGAACGTGTCCCGACGAGCCCGACCGGGACGACCGCCGACGCGCGCGATCCCGACCCGAAACCGCCGCGGCAACCCGACCCGGTCGAGGATTCCTTCGCGGCGACCACGGTCATTCCGAGCGACGTGCTGCCGATCAATGACGCCGATGCGCGCGTGCAGATCGGATCGATCCTGCGCGACCGCTTCCTGCTTCAACAGAGAATCTCGGGCGGCAGCATGGGAGTCGTCTACAAGGCGCTCGACAGGCGTCTTGCCGAGGCCGGTTCGGACAGTCACAACGTGGCAATCAAGATCCTGTCGCCGACCCTCGCCGAGAACGGCAACGCGCTGCGAGCGCTGCAACAGGAGGCCGCAAAGACGCGTTGCCTCGTCCACCCGAACATCGTGCGGTTCATCGATCTCGACCGCGACGATGAACTGTATTTCCTGATCCTTGAGTGGCTCGAAGGCCGGACACTCGCGGATATTCTGGATTCGGCGGATGCGCGCAGCATTGACAAGGAGGCCGCGTTTCGCATCGTTCGCCAGGTCGGCGATGCGCTCGATTACGCACATCGCTGCGGCATAGTCCACGCCGACGTCAAGCCCGGCAATATCATGATCATGCCGAACGGCGACGCGAAGTTGTTCGACTTCGGTGTGGCCCGTGTGCGCCAGACACATCCGGACAGCGATTTCGACCCCGGCGTGCTCGGCGCGCTGACGCCGGCATACTCGAGCATGCAGGTCCTCGGCGGCGAAGAGCCGGCGGCCGCAGACGACGTCTTCTCCCTGGGCTGCCTGTTGTACCGGCTCGTTGCGGGCTATCGCGTGTTCGGTCCCCGCAACGCGACCGAGGCGTCGCAGTCCGGCATGACGCCGCAGCGGCCCCAGGGTCTCGGCGATGGCCAATGGAGTGCGCTCAAGAAGGCCCTGTCCTATGCGAGGGTGACGCGCTTTGCCTCGGTGCGCGAGTTCCTCGATGCACTCGAGGACGATCACTCGGCAACCGTCACGATCGAAAAGCCGGAACGTTTCGTCACCGACGACGGCGGCTCGCCTGGAAAGTGGATCGCCATCATCGTGGTCGCGCTCGGGCTGGGCGCGATCGCCGCCCAGCAACTCGGCTACCTCGACCAGTGGCTCGGGGACTTGCGCGGCGACGAGCCGTTTGTGGAAGTCGCGGCACCCGCGATAGAAACCGTCGTCGTTGACGCCCCCCCTGCGACGCCGTCAGGTACGGAGGCCGCAGGGGAGGATACTGTCGAGCCGGCGTCCGCTACGCCGCTCGAGACGATCGAGGCGGTCGAAGTCCCGGTGTCAGAAATCGAACCCGAGGTCGTATACGAGAACCTCGTCGATTTCAGCCAGTTACCCCCGCCGTCGGCTACCGTCACGTTCAATACGGTCGGCGGCGCCCCCGAACTGACCCCGGTCGTCCTGCGCGAAGACGGCGACCCGTTGATTGTCGATTTCGTCCGGGAAGGCGACCTCGCCCGGCCGATCACGCTGCGACTGGAGGAAGTCGGCTTCAGCGGCAACGTGTCGCCCTGGGCATCCGGCCAATATGCGCTGTCGAACGCCGGGCTGCTGTCGTTCCCGGCGGGCCAGGCGACGGCGCGCATTACGCTCACGGCCGCATCGGACCCGCGGCGTGAGCCGGATCAGCAGTCGATACTGCGCCTGCGTTATGCCGACGCGGCCGAGACCGAGCTCGCGATCCTCCAAGTAACGCTGCAGGACGACGATCAGCGCGTCTTCGAAAAGACGATGCCGACCAACACGGTGGCGTTTGCCTCGAACCAGGTATCCGTCAGCGAGGCCGACCCGGCCGTGCAGATAGACATCGTGCGTTTCAATCCCGACAACTCGTCCCTGATTGTCGGGTTCTCCATCGAGGACCTGACGGCGACGGAAGGCGAGGACTACTTCGCGCCCAGCAGTTACTCGATTTCCTTCGGCCCCGGGCAGCGGTCCGCGCGGCTGCTCGTCCCGCTCGTGCAGGACTCCCGTGCCGAGGGTGACGAGGCGTTCCTCGTGCGCCTCGCGATCGATCCCGACAAACTGCCGGCCAATGTCTCGCCGAACGTCGCCGTGATGATCCGCGACGACGAGTAGGAATCCACCGAACGGGCCATGCGAGCGGCCCTGATTTGCTGCTAGACTGCCGCTCCGGCCATGGGGGCCGCGCAGCCACACCCGGAGCGAATCAAGACCATGAGTGACAAGGAACTGCGACGCTATTCACGCGTCGTCGTTGACGGCGTCGCACAGGCGCCCAGCCGCGCGATGCTGCGTGCCGTCGGTTTCTCGGAAGACGATTTCAAGCGGCCGCAGATCGGCATTGCCTCGACCTGGAGCATGGTGACGCCGTGCAACATGCACATCGACGGTCTCGCCGACGAGGCGGCAAAGGGCGCCAATGAAGCCGGTGCCAAGGGTGTCGTATTCAACACGATCAGCGTCTCCGACGGCATTTCCATGGGGACGCCCGGGATGCGCTACTCGCTCGTGTCACGCGAGATCATCGCCGACTCGATCGAAGCGGTCGTCGGCGCGGAAGGTTTCGACGGGGTCGTCGCGATCGGCGGCTGCGACAAGAACATGCCGGGTTGCGTCATGGCGCTCGCACGCCTCGACCGTCCCGCCGTGTTCGTCTACGGTGGCACGATCAAGCCGGGCGCGAAACGCCGGGATATCGTCTCGGTCTTCGAGGCGGTCGGCGCTCACTCTGCCGGGAAGATCGACGATGCCGAGTTGCTCGAGGTCGAGCAGACCGCCATTCCCGGCCCGGGCGCTTGCGGCGGCATGTACACGGCGAACTCGATGGCATCGGCGATCGAGGCGCTTGGCATGAGCCTCGCCAACAGCTCGGCCCAGGAAGCCGTTTCCGAACACAAGATGAGCGACTGTCACCGCGCGGGCGAGGCTGTCGTCAACCTGATCCGCGAAGGCATCAAGCCCAGCGACATCATGACGCGCAAGGCGTTCGAAAACGCGATCTCGGTCGTCATCGCTTTGGGAGGTTCGACGAACGTCGTGTTGCACCTGCTCGCCATCGCGCGCGAGGCGGGCGTGCCGCTGTCGCTCGACGATTTCACGGAGATCGGCAAGCGCGTCCCTGTGCTCGCCGACGTCAAGCCGAGCGGTCGCTACCTGATGTCGGAGCTGATCGAGATCGGCGGCATTCAGCCGCTCATGAAACGCATGCTCGACAAGGGACTGCTGCATGGCGACTGCATGACCGTCACGGGCAAGACACTGGCCGAGAATCTCGCCGGCGTCGCGGACTATCCGGACGGGCAGGACATCGTGCGCGACTTCGGCAATCCGATCAAAGCGGACAGTCACCTCGCGATCTTGTATGGCAACGTCGCGCCCGAGGGGGCCGTGGCGAAAATCTCGGGCAAGGAGGGAATGCGCTTCGAAGGACCGGCGCGCGTCTTCCACTCCGAGGAGGAGGCGCTGCAGGCCATCCTCGACGGTACCGTGGTGGCCGGCGACGTCATCGTCATCCGTTACGAAGGCCCGAAAGGGGCGCCCGGCATGCGCGAGATGCTCAGCCCGACCGCTGCCATCATGGGCAGGGGGCTCGGCAAGGACGTGGCTCTGATTACGGACGGGCGGTTTTCGGGCGGCAGCCACGGCTTCGTGGTCGGTCACGTCGCCCCGGAGGCCGCGGTCGGCGGCCCGATCGGGCTGATTCGCGACGGCGATACCATCCGGATCGACGCCGAGGCCCGCGAGATCAACGTCGACCTGGACGAGGCGGAACTCGAGCGCCGCCGCCGGACGTGGCAGCGGCCCGCGTCGCCCGTGCGGACCGGCGTACTGGCCAAGTATCGCCACGAGGTCTCGTCGGCGTCCGAGGGGGCGGTCACGATCCCGCCCGCCTGGGACCGGGACTTGACCTAGACGGCAAGGTCAGATTTACTGCGCGGATGGATCTTTCCCACACCCACGTGAAGTGCCAGCTTATCGATTCGGTCGATATGGAAGAATTCCTAAAACACATGGCGCGCCAGAGGCGCGTGGGTGCGAATGGCAAAGTACCGGCTATCCAATAATAAAGTCCGGACTTTGTCAGCAAACCCGCGGGGCCATCCTTGCGGGTTTTTTTTTGGCCGTGTTCGTGTGGGAACCTGAATGAGCAAGCTGCAGCCAGAAGCAGATTTCGACGACAGCGCCGCGCTCGGCGCACCTGAACCCATCGCGCAATCGCCCTGGCTGGTCATGAAGTTCGGCGGCACGAGCGTCTCGTCGGCCACGAACTGGGCGACGATCGCGCGGCTCGTCAAGGCACGGCTCGACTCGGGCCTGCGACCCGTCGTCGTCCATTCTGCGCTGGCGGGCATCTCGAATGCACTCGAGCAGACGCTCGACGATGCGGTGTCGGGCGATCCGTCCGCGGGTCTCGCCCGGATTCGCCAGCAACACTTCGATCTCGCGGAGGCACTCGACCTCGACGGCCGGACGCTGCTCGAGGACCGGCTCCACGAACTGGAGCAACTGGTTGCCGGCGTGCGGCTCGTCAAGGAGATCAGTGTCCGGGTCCTGGTCCGGGTCATGGCGCTCGGTGAGTTGTTGTCGACGCGGCTCGGTGCCGCCTATCTCGAGAGTCGCGGGCTGCCGGTTCG
>JBFJQO010000142.1:0-6437 GCA_041616535.1 Woeseiaceae bacterium
CTCGATGGCGCTGTCGACGCCCCCCATGATGCGCTTCTGCAGCGGCTTCTTGATCTTGTATTCCACGCGGTAGAGGTCGCGATCCGCGGCGCGGGCCCGGAGGACCTCGTCGCTCGTCAGCAGTTCGTCGGCGAGCCCGAGATCGAGCGCGCGCGTGCCGTACCAGTGCTCGCCTGTGGCGACCTTGTCGAGTTCGAGGTCGGGCCGGTAACGCAGCACGGCGTCCTTGAACAGGGCGTGCACGTCCTCGAGTTCTTCCTGCAACTTGGCGCGATCTTCGTCGGTGTTCTTGCCGAACATCGTCACGGTGCGCTTGTACTTGCCCGCCTTGGCTTCCTCGAAATCGACGCCATGGCTGTCGAGCATGCGATTGAAATTGGGGAATTGTGCAAGCACGCCGATCGAGCCGAGGATCGCAAACGGCGCGGCGTAGATTTTCGATGCAACACAGGCCATCAGGTAACCGCCGCTCGCGGCGACCTTGTCGACGCACACGACGAGCGGAATCTCGCGCTCACGAATACGCGCGAGCTGCGACGCCGCGAGTCCGTGCTCGTGCACGACACCGCCGTGATTCTCGAGCCGGACGATGACTTCGTCATCGCCCGTTGCGACTTCGAGGACCGCGCTGACCTCCTCGCGCAGTGACGCGGCCGCACTCGCCTTGAGGTCGCCCTTGAAGTCGACGATGAAACTACGCGGCCGGGTCGATGCCTGTTTCGCCTCGGCCTTGTCCTGTTTCTTGCGCTCCTTCGCGACCTTCTTGCGTTCGTCCTTCGAGGACACGGCCTTGAGCAGCACGTCGGAGAGATCGCGGAACTTCCTGTTGAGGTTCTCTACCTCGAGGCCTTCGTGCGTCGCCCTGCGCTGCGCGGCGGCCGCCACGCCCATCACGGCGATGACGGCCAGAACGATCGTGAGTGTCTTCAGCAGAAACAACCCGTACTCGGCAAGAAACTCGGCCATGGTCAGATCGCGATCCCTACGTTGTTCTTCTGCAGCACCTGTTCGGCGCGATAGCTCGAGCGGACCATCGGCCCCGCCACGACCTCGACGAAGCCGCGTTCGAGACCTTCGCTGCGATACGCCTCGAATTCGGCCGGCGAGATGTAGCGTTCGACGGGTAGATGATTCGGCGTCGGCCGCAGGTATTGGCCGAGCGTCAGGATGTCGACGTTCGCCCTGCGCAGGTCGTCCATCGTCTCGAGGATTTCCTTGTCGCGTTCGCCGAGGCCGAGCATCAGGCTCGTCTTGGTCAGCACCTCGGGCCGGTGGCGCTTGGCATGCGCCAGCACGGCGATGGTCTGTTCGTAGCCCGCGCGCGGGTCGCGCACCGGGTGCGTCAGGCGTCGGACCGTCTCGACGTTCTGCGCGAACACCTCGAGACCCGACTCGACGACGCGTTCGACGTGCGCCATGACACCGTTGAAATCGGGTGTCAGCGCTTCGACAGCGGTCGCGGGGTTCAGCGCCTTGATCTCGCGCACGCACTCGGCGTAATGCGACGCACCGCCGTCAGTAAGATCGTCGCGATCGACCGACGTGATGACGACGTACTGAAGCCCCATCAGGTTAACTGCGCGCGCCGCGTTTTTCGGCTCCTCGGGATCGAGCCAGCCTTTCGGGTTGCCCGTGTCGACGGCGCAGAAACGGCAGGCACGCGTGCAGACGGAGCCGAGCACCATGATCGTCGCCGTGCCCGCGTTCCAGCATTCGCCGATGTTCGGGCACATCGACTCCTCGCAGACCGTGCTCAGGCGATGCTCGTGAACGATGTTGCGCGTGCCCGAGTAGCCTTTACCCGAGGGCATCTTCGCGCGTAGCCACACGGGCTTGTCGCCGCGCACAACGGGCGCGGTCTCGCGCCCGTCCTTCTGACCGTTCTTGATTGCCGTGAATCCGGCGTCCGTACGGTACTTGCTACCGCTCCTGACGACCGGGATGCGGCTCAGTTTGTCGTTGGAGTCGCTCATTTGGGCGAGCATTGTCGCACAAAAAAATTCCCGGCCGAAGCCGGGAGAGTCAGGGGGAAATCAAATGACGACGCCAGAAGCGATTCAGTGCAATCTCGACCAGCTCACCAACCGGACGGCGCTCTGCGCCAGGTCGAAGTTGCGAGCCAGGATTGCCTCGATGTCTTTCCGGTCGGAGTCCTGAGCCATCGGCTGGTTCAGCTCCACTACGCCGCAAAATTCGTTGCCGCCGCGATATTCCGCGTCAGTCAGGACAAATTGCGTGTAGTACTTGGCAGACATGGGTTCAGACTACGCCTGCCCCGGGGGGCAGACTGTGAGCCATGCCACAAAACCCCCGGGAAAAGGGCCGCATTGCCGCGAAATCCGACACAGGTCACTTTTTTTCTGCGATTTCGGTCGCTCGGAGCGTAAAATCCGGGGCATACCGGACGTGACTCACAGTACTGTTGGGACGTCATATGTAATATTCGTCCGCATCCCGCTTTGCTTGGGCGGACTTCGGGCCTAAAACTGAGGAATACCGATGGTTGCGAAAACCACTCTTCCGCGCCTGGTCGCGGTCTTGATCGCGCTGCTGGCCGCCGGCCAGGGCCTGGCACAGGACGAGCTGCGCAAAACGTTTTTCAAGGACGCGGACGCCGCCAGGGCGGCCGCCGAAGCCGCCAACGCGAGCCTGCTCGCGCCGCGCGCGTGGGAACGCGGCGTCAGCGAGTACAGCGATGCCGAGGACGCGCTGAAGCGTGGCCGAAATATCGAGTACGTCCGCGACAACGCCGCGGACGCGACGCGCTACTTTCGCGAGGCCACGGAAAAGGCGCGCCTCGCGAAGACCAAGTTTGCCCAGGTGCTGAAGAGTCGCCAGGATGCCGCCAATGCGCGCGCACCCGACCTCAGCACCGAGATCTGGCAACAGGCACAGCGCAAGTTCGCCGAAGCGATCCGTCTCATGGAGCGCGGCGACCTCAAGGGCGCGAGCCGCCGCGAGATCGAGGCAACCGGCCTGTACCGTGACGCCGAACTCGTCGCGATCAAGGCGCAGTACCTGTCGGAAACGCGCCGCCTGCTGGCGGACGCCGATCGCGCCCGCGTGGGCCGTTATGCGCCGATCACGCTGGGCAAGGCTAAGCGTCTGCTGGCCGACGCCGAGCGCGAGCTCAACGAAAATCGCTACGACACGGACCTGCCGCGCAGTCTCGCGCGCCAGGCCAACTACGAGGCCAAACATGCGATCTACCTGTCCGAGGTCGTCCGCAAGGTGCGCGACAAGGACCTGACGCCCGAACAGCTCGTGCTGCAGTGGGAGGCGCCGCTGCGGCAGATCGCCGGTGTTGCCGATGTTCAGCCCGACATGGAGACGGGGCCAGACAAGCTGACGGCCCAACTCGTCGCCTATTTCGAGAACCAGGCCAACGAGCTGCAGGCGCTGGAGCAGGAAAAAGCCGAGAACGAAGTGCGCATGGCCGATCTCGAAGAAGAACTGCGCGCGCTCGACGAGCGCCTGGGCGGCGCCACGGCCGAGCGTGCCGCGCTGGTCCAGCGTCTCGAGGCACAGGCTCGCGTCAAACAGCAGTTCGAGCAGATCGAGAAGATGTTCACCTCGAACGAGGCGCGCGTCTTCCGCCAGGGCAACAACGTGATCATGCGCCTCGTCGGACTGAATTTCGACAGCGGCGCATCGCAACTCAGGCCCGAGAACTTCGAGCTCCTCGCGAAGGTCGAGAAAGCCATCGACGTGTTCCCGCGCAGCGAGCTCATTATCGAAGGCCACACGGACTCGCACGGCGGCGACGAGCTCAACCAGAAGCTGTCGCAGGAGCGCGCCGAATCGGTACAGCAGTACATGATCAATGCGATGCGCATCCCGACCTATCGCCTGATCGCGACGGGTTATGGCGAAACGCAGCCCGTGGCGAGCAATGAGACGGCCGCGGGACGCGCGCGCAATCGCCGCATCGACATCGTGATCAAGCCGAACCCAAACGCCACCACTCAGTGACGGTCCGCGCGGTCCGCTCGTTGACGAGATAACCGTACTCGGCGTGCACGTTGAGCACGCCGTCGAGGCGGAAGTGGGTGAACGTCACTTCGTCCTCGAAGGACTCGAGCAGCCCGAGTTCGAGCATCTCCTCGAAGTCGTTGGCGAGATAGGGGTCGAGCGCGGTCAGGTCGCCGACGGCGGCGACGTTCTTCCAGCGGCGGATGTTGTTCGGATAGCGCATGTGCCCGGTCTCGCGCGCGCCCTTCAGGCGCTTCTGCATGTAGCGCTGCCCGAGCGGGCTGCCCATGGTCAACAGCAAGTCGAGCCGCAGGTGGTCGCGCGCGCCGCGGCTCATCTCCCATAGCGCGTCGTACGCGATGACCGAGCCCATGCTGTGGGCGATCAGCAGCACCCGGTGTCCACCCTTGAGCGCGGCGCTGAGCGGCACCTTGAGCATGCGCCGCATGTGCTCGGCGATGCCGTTCTCGTCGCGCAGGTAGCGCCTCAGGTCGCGCAGATGCACTTCCATGCGCTCATTCGCCACGTGGGGGATCAAAAACGGCAGCATGTCGCCGAGCGCGTAGATCCCGCGCGTCAGCTTGCGCTTCCACGAGGTCGCCTCGGCGATATCCTCGATACTCGGCGCTTCCTGGTCGATCACGGCTTCGACCGACGCCGCGTCGATGGCGAACGAACGATGCTCGCCGTAGAAATCGTACGTCCATGACACGACGTCGAATGCGCCCGCCGTATTCGCGATGTCGGTCGCGACGTCGTCGTCGATGCGCCCTACGCCGGCGAGCAGGCAACGCAGCAGCGCCTCGCGGTGCGTTTCGGGCTCCGGTTTCGGCAACAGTCCGGGGATGTAGATGATGCGGGGATGCCGCGGATCGCTCATGTCAGCAACCCGATCAGTTCGCCCACGTGGCGCACCTCGATGTCCGGCGCATCGTACTCGCCGGGCCAGGCGCCGCCGTTGCGATTGACCCAGGCGGTCCGCAGCCCTGCCTCGCGTGCACCGTGCACGTCGATGAGAGGGTGATCGCCGACGTGCAGGGTCTCGCCGGCACTCGCACCGCCCACCTGCACGGCCGCATCAAAAATCGGCCGCGCGGGCTTGGCCGCGCCGGCCATGGCCGCGTTGATGTGGCCGTGAAACAGGTCGTCGATGCCGATTTTCGCCAGATTCGCGTTCCCGTTGGTCACGGCGATCAGCGTATAGCGTGCGCCGAGCGCGACGAGCGCCGGGCGTGATTCCGGGAACATCTCGACGTCGTTACGGATCTCGTCGAAGACGGCGAACGCATCCTCGACGCGGAATTCGGTGTACCCGGCGGCCGTCGCCGCCTCGGTCAGAACCGTGTGCCGCAGGAACGTCAGGTCGTGCACCTTGTCGGCGTGTTTCTCGACGATCTCCTGACGCAGGATGCGTAATTCCTCGTGCGAGAACGTCGCCGTTATCGCCGGATAGTGCTCACCGAGCCACTCGTACAGGCGCTGCTCGGCACGCCGGATCACGGGGTGGATCTCCCAGAGCGTGTCGTCGAGGTCGAGCGTTATGGTGCGGATGCCGTTCATTGATACCATCTCCGATCATTGTGGGCGCGGGGCGCGCACGGAGCAAGACGATGAAATACCTCCATACGATGGTGCGGGTCAGCGATATCGACGCGTCGCTGGATTTCTACTGCAACCAGCTCGGACTCGTCGAACTAAGACGGTATGACAACGAAAAGGGGCGTTTTACGCTGGTTTTTCTCGCCGCGCCCGGCAACGAGGAGGCGCAGGTCGAGCTGACCTACAACTGGGACCCCGAGGATTACGGTGAAGGCCGTAATTTCGGCCACCTCGCCTACCGGGTCGACGACATCTATGCGTTGTGCCAGAAACTCATGGACGCGGGCGTGACGATCAACCGGCCGCCGCGCGACGGCCACATGGCCTTCGTGCGCTCGCCCGACAACATTTCGATCGAGTTACTGCAGAAAGGCGACGCATTACCGCCCAAAGAACCGTGGGCGTCGATGCAGAACAGCGGGCACTGGTAGCGCACACGGCCGCTACGCGGCCGGCGGCATCAGCGGCGGCAGCAAGTCCGCGCGTTCCGCGGGCGCCTGGTCCGGTCTGATCGTGACCGACTTCAGCGCGCCGGCCAAGGCCGCACCGTCCCAAGCGCGGTCACCCGGACCGTAGCGCGCCGCGGACAGCTTGCGTAACTCGTCGGCGAGCGGCGCTTCGACGCGTAGCGCGATCTCCCCGAGACTGCGCGGCGCGGCCTCGGGCCACTGCAGGCGGGCCCAGTCGAGCAACGCCGACTTCACGGCGCGCGCATCGCCGTTCCCCGCCGCTTTGCGCGCCGCTTTCAGGTGTTGCGCCTGCTGCTTGTGCACGGGAGTCTCGCGCGGCTCGCGCGCTGCACGCCTTTGCCGGGGCCGCGAACGAGACGTCCACCACCAGGCCGCGAGCGTGAGCAGCCAGAGGAC
>JBFJQO010000143.1:0-6437 GCA_041616535.1 Woeseiaceae bacterium
AGCTTGCCGGGCAGGGCCGGGCCCTGGACGATTTTCTTGCGCACGACTTTCTTGGCCGACTTGAGGCGTTTCTGCGCCTTCGTGATCGCGAGTTGTGCGATCGTGTCGCCGGTTTCCGGGTGCTGGTTCAGCCACAGCGAGAAATTGTCCTTGATGACGCCCGCGACAAATGCCGCCGATTCTCGAGACGACAACCGCTCCTTGGTCTGGCCGGAGAATTGCGGGTCCTCGAGCTTGGTGCTGAGCACGAAACTGAGGCCGTCCCAAACGTCCTCGGGTGCGATGCTGACGCCGCGCGGCAGGAGATTGCGGAAATCGCAGAATTCGCGCAGCGCGTTCGTCAGCCCGGTGCGCAAACCGTTGACGTGCGTACCGCCCTGCGGCGTCGGGATCAGGTTGACGTAACTCTCCTGGACGCTGGCGCCGCCGTCGGTGGTCCAGACCAGCGCCCAGTCGACGGCCTCTTTGTTGCCGGCGAGGCTGCCGTTGAACGGCTCGGCCGGCAGGGTTTCGCCGCCACCGATCGCCTCGAGCAGGTATTCCTCGAGCCCGCCCGAGTACTGCCATTCGACTTTCTCTTTCGGCTTCTCGACCTTGAGCGTAACCTTGAGCCCCGGGCACAGAACCGCCTTGGCGCGCAGGGTGTGCTTCAGCGCCTTGATGCCGAATTTTGTCGTGTCGAAGTACTTTCCGTCGGGCCAGAAGCGAATCGTCGTGCCCGTATTCGCTTTGCCAACCTTCCCGACGACCTCGAGCTTGCCGCGCTTCTTGCCGGCCGCAAAGCTCATGTTGTATTCCTTGCCGCCGCGGCGAATCCAGACTTCGAGGTTCTTCGACAAAGCGTTGACGACGGACACGCCCACGCCGTGCAGGCCGCCCGAGTACTGGTAGTTCTTGTTCGAGAACTTGCCGCCGGCGTGCAGGCGCGTCAGGATCAGTTCGACGCCGGGAATCTTCTCTTTGGGATGCTTGTCGACCGGCATGCCCCGGCCATCGTCATTGACCTCGAGAGAACCGTCACGGTAAATCGTGACGTCGATTTTCTTGCAGTGGCCCACGAGCGCCTCGTCGACGGAGTTGTCGACGACCTCGTGCGCGAGATGATTCGGTCTCGAAGTGTCGGTATACATGCCCGGCCGTCGCCGGACAGGTTCGAGTCCACTGAGGACTTCGATGTCCGCAGCATCGTATCGTCTAGTCATGCAATCCTTAGCCAGAGATCGGATTGTCGATTGTTGCCCGCGGGCATTCTAGCCCGAAACCCGGCGTCCGTGCACACGCAAATACGGTGTCCGGCACCTAATTAAGGTCGTTGAGGAGCGAGGCGCGCACGTTGTCGGGCACCGGGTTGACCTCGACGTGATAGTTCTCGTGATCGATGCCCGCCGCGAGCGCCGCGCCGTCCTTCAGGGCCAAGACCTGCTCGGGCGGCAATTCGAAGCGCAGGAAGTGCACGGCCGAGGTCTTTTCGTCGTCGGCGCGCTCGAGGTCCTCATCGGCAATGGCAAAGACGCGATCGAAATCCGCAACGTGCACGTAGATGCGATCCTCGATACCGACGAGTCGCGAGAGCATGGCCTTGCGCTCCTCGACGTCCGGGAACTCGACCATAAACGTGGCTTTCCAGTTGCTGCCGTCGGGAATCAGCGGGTTGTAGGCCTCGAGTTCCTCGTTGATGCCATCTGCCTCGAAGATCTTCTCGATCCGCAGCATCTCCTGGATCTGGTACTGCATGGTCAGGCGGTCCTCGAAGTAGAGCGCCGCATTCGTGCCGAGATCCAGTCGCCGGTTCTTCTTGTGCTCCAGCACCTTCTCGCGGAATGCGGAACGGGCCTCGGCGTATTGCTCGAGGCTGAAGAGGTCTTCGCGCGAAATCTTGTTCATCATATTCCGTAGGCTCTGCGTAACAGGCTCATGGGGTTGTTGGCCGAGTGTCCTTCGACGTCCTGGACGATTTGCTCAGCGGCCATCGGGCAATCGCTCGTGAAGTGTTGCGACGCGCCCTTTTTCAGCTTGTTCACGACGGGCCGGGCAATCTTCTTCGACGTATCGTGGAATTCCTTCTTGACCGCGTAGGTACCGTCGTGGCCCGAGCATCGCTCGATCACCTCGACGCTCGTATCCGGCACCAGCTGCAAAGCGTCGCGCGTCTTGAGCCCAATGTTCTGCACGCGCAAGTGGCACGGCACCTGGTACGTCACCTTGCCGAGCGGTTTCTTGAAGTCCGTCTGCAACAGGCCGTCCTTGTGCCGTGACATCAGGTACTCGAACGGGTCGAACATCGCGTCGCGGACCTTGATGACGTCTGCGTCGTCCGGGAACATCAGTGGCAATTCCTGTTTGAACATCAGCGTGCACGACGGAATCGGCGTCACGATGTCCCAGCCCTCGTCCACGAGTTTCGCCAGCGCCGGGATGTTCTGCTCCTTCGCCCTCGCCACCGACTCGAGATCGCCGAGTTCGAGCTTGGGCATGCCGCAACAGACCTCCTTTGCGGCGAGCGTCACGGCGACGCCATTGTGTTCGAACACGGCGACGAGGTCCTCGTTTACGACCGGGTGATTGCGATTGCAGTAGCAGGTCGTGAACAATGCGACTTTGCCGCGCGTCGCCTCCCCCGGCTGCGGCGATGCGCCCTTCGCGTTCTTCAGTCTCGCGAGTCGCTTGCGGGCGGTCTTCGAATGATACGCCGGCACCGGCGCGTCGCGATGCACGCCGAGCGTTCGCTCGAGCAGCTTACGGCCGGCCTTGCTGCGATTCGTCGCGTTGACGGCCTTGACGACGACCGGGATGCCGGCCAGCCTTCCGACCTTGTCGGTCGCACTCAACACGCGGTCCCGGAATGAAGCGCCCTCTCTCCGGAAGCGCGCCGCCTTGGCGCGCAGCATGAGGTGCGGAAAGTCGACGTTCCACTCGTGCGGCGGCACGTACGGACACTTGGTCATGTAGCACATGTCGCACAGGTAGCAGTGGTCCACGACCTGCCAGTAATCCTTCTTCGCGACGCCGTCGATCTCCATCGTGTCCGACTCGTCCACGAGGTCGAACAAGGTCGGGAACGAGTGACAGAGATTGAAACAGCGGCGACAGCCGTGGCAGATATCGAATACGCGCTCGAGTTCCTCGAACAGCGCCTGGTCGTCGTAGAACTTGTCGCTACGCCAGTCGAGCGGATGGCGTGTGGGAGCCTCGAGGCTGCCTTCTCGTTGCGTCATGGAAGCGGCTCGCCGGGCCTCGCGGCCCGGCCGTCCTCGTATCGATTAACCGTCGAGCGTGTCGAGAGCCTTCTGGAACCGGTTGGCGTGCGAACGTTCCGCCTTGGCCAGGGTCTCGAACCAGTCCGCTATCTCGTCGAAGCCTTCGTCGCGTGCCGTCTTGGCCATGCCGGGGTACATGTCCGTGTACTCGTGGGTCTCGCCGGCGATGGCAGCGGCCAGGTTGTCGGACGTCGCTCCGATCGGCAGGCCCGTTGCGGGATCGCCGGTCTCCTCGAGGTATTCGAGATGGCCGTGCGCGTGGCCGGTTTCGCCTTCCGCCGTCGAGCGAAATACGGCTGCGACGTCGTTGTAGCCTTCGACGTCGGCCTTGGCGGCGAAATAGAGGTAACGGCGATTCGCCTGCGACTCGCCCGCAAATGCGTCTTTCAGATTGCCTTCTGTCTTGCTGCCTTTCAGTGACATTGTCGTTCCTCTCGGGGATTGGCCTTATCGGGGAATTAGAATTATTCCATTGGAACAGTACTGTATTGACGCCCCTGTAAGCTGTCAATCGTGGCGACTACGGCAAATCAGGCAGTTACATTCATTGAATATTGCGCCGCCCGGCGGTACTTTACGGCGCTGACCGCAACGAGATAAGACCTTGGCCTCGACGAAGAAATTCAACCTCGAAAAAGCGCTCGCGGACCTCGAGAACCTCGTGGACGAGCTCGAGTCCGGCGACCTGCCGCTCGAGAAAGCCATGAAGAAATTCGAGGACGGCATCAAGTTGACGCGCGGCTGCCAGGCGGCGCTCAAGGATGCCGAGCAGAAAGTGGAGATCCTGCTGAATAGCGCGGGCGAGGAAGCGCTCGAGGACTTCGAGGTCGACGAGGATTAGGTCGCCGGCACGCCGCCGGCTGCCGTCAGGGCTTGTCGCCCATCAGCTCCAGCAGGGCGACGACGGTCGATTCCACGCCGGCCGTGACCGAGGGTCGCGGCTCGATCCTGAACAGGGGCGAGTGATGGCTCGGCACCGGCGGTCCGCCCGCGGCGGCGGCGTCGAACGCCGCCTGCGGCGTGCCGCCGATCGACCAGTACACGGACATGATGTCCGGGTCGACCGTGAAGAACGGGAAATCTTCGGCGCCCATGCCTTTCGCCACCTTGTCGATGACGCGGCTTTCCCCGAGCTCGCCGATCCACGCCAGTCGCAGCCTGCGCGCGAGCCCCGCGTTGTTCACGGTCGGCGGCACGCTCTCGTTCGACACGATAACCTCGGGCAACTTGTCCTCGGGCAGGCCGGCCACGCGCCCCATGTTCTCGGCAATGCGCTTGATGCCATCGAGCAGGACCTGCCGCGTCTCCTCGCTCGTATTGCGCACGGTCAGCTGCAGGTGGGCGCGATCCGAGATGATGTTGTGTTTGGTCCCCGAGTGGAACGACCCGACAGTGACGACGCCGGGTGAACGCGGCGGCAGCTCGCGAGCCACCAGGGTCTGTAGTGCGACGACGATCTGGCTGCCGAGCACGATCGGGTCCTTGCCCGCGTGCGGGTACGCACCATGAGCCCCGACGCCGTGGATGATGATGTCGACGGTGTCTGCGCCCGCGTACGGACTGCCGTCGGTCACATTGACCTGGCCCGCGACGCCGCCCGAGTCGACGTGAAAAGCAAGCGCGTAGTCGGGCTTGCCGAAGCGACCCCAGATATCGTCGTCGCGCATGGCGCGTGCGCCGAGCACGCGCTCTTCGGCCGGCTGCACGATCAGCATGAGCGTGCCCGACCACTTGTCCTTGTTGGCCGCCATGTAACGGGCCGATCCGACGAGACTCGTGATGTGTACATCGTGCCCGCAGGCGTGCATGACGAAGACCTCGTTGCCCGTAATCGGGTCGATCTGCCGGGCCCGCGAGGCGTTCTCGAGCCCTGACTTCTCCTCGACCGGCAGGCCGTCCATGTCCGCACGCATCATGACGAGCGGTCCGGGGCCGTTCTCGAGCATCGCGACGACACCGGTACCGCCGACGCCTTCGGTGACGTCGAAGCCGGCCAGGCTCAGCTCCAGCGCCATGCGCCGCGCCGTTTCGTGTTCAACCGTCGACAACTCGGGGTTGCGATGGAAGTGGTCGAACAGCGCAGCAAGGTGTTCATCGTAGTCCGCGGCGACCGCTTCGCCGAGTTCGTTCGCCACCGCCGGAATCGAGAGAAATACCGCCAGCAGGCAGCCGATGCGCTTGATCATGGAAAACCCCGAGTCTTGTTTGTTCCGAGTGTAACCGGAAATCAGCGCGGATAGCGACGCAGGGACAGGTGCAGCGCGAAATCGGGCGCCGCATCGAGCGCGACGTCCTCGGCGATGGCGGCCCGCAACAGCAGACCCTGCTTCGGGAAGCGGTAGTCGAATCCGAACGCGAGCTGCGACGTCCCGCCGCCCAGCTCGTGCAGCCCGATATCGTAGTACTCGCCCTGCGCAAAAAGCTGCGTGGCAACACTGAAGCGCTCCGTCGCGTGCCAGCGCAGCGCAAACCCGGCATAGGGCACGACGGTGCGCTGCAGTGTCGGCAACACCTCGCCGTCGCCAAGAGCGAGGACGCCGAGGAACCCGGAATAGGCCAGGTCGCGATCGAACAGGGTCGTCGAGCCGCCCCTGTGGGCCCCGAGCGAGAGATCGGCCGCGCCGCTGCCGGTCAGCTTGTCGGGATCGCCAGTCGGAAGCTTGACGCCGGCACGCAGCGTCACTCGACCGAACGCCGCCGCCGCGGACAGGCGCACATCCCCGATGCCGGCGGCCGGCTCGAACATCTCGAACAGTGTTGTCCCGTCGCGCGCGAAGCGGATTCCGAACTGGTCGTCCGGCCCGTTTCGTGACGAATTTGACAGGCCGAAAAAATCGTGGAATTCGAAGATGACGTTGTCGAGGGAGCCCCCGGAGTGGTCTACCCAGGGCACGTCGAGGCCGATTTCGTAACGCTTGCCGATGCGCTTGCGCAGCGACAGGTTGAACACGAGGCTCTCACTGTCGATAAACAAATCCTGGCCGCTGCGGTTCGCCTCCTCCATGTCGTTGGCGACGTCGATGGATAACGCGACGTCCACGCCGCCGGGCGCCACGAGCTCGTGCGTCTCGAAGCTCGGCAGTCCGTAGACCTGCAACAGCGGATTATGGTTGCGCAACGGAAACGCGTCCGTCGCCAGTTCACCCGCGTGGACCGGGGGACCAAAAAGGCAAACGATCA
>JBFJQO010000144.1:0-6386 GCA_041616535.1 Woeseiaceae bacterium
CTTCCGTTTCTTCTTCGGCTTCGGTGCCGGTAACGCATTTTCCGTGATGACAAACAGCTCCGTCAGCCATTCGGCATCTTCCAGTTCGTCCTCGATCAGGAACGAGTTCTTCGCCCCCTCGTAAGGCGGCGCTTCCACGACGGTGCCGACGTACTCACGGCCCGCCGCGGTCGGCTTGACGAACAGCCGGTTGTCGCAGACCAGGGCGACGACCTTGCCGTTCAGGTACAGGGTCGTACCGCCGAACATGTGCCGGTAGGTCAGCTCGCAGCCATTACGCACCTGGTCGATGATGAAATCGATGAAGTCCTGGTCATTTGCCATTGGCGTCTACCTCGTCCCGGTACGGCAGCGACGGCTGTGCGCCCATGCGCGTTGCCGCCAGGGCGCCGGCCCTGCACGCGAATTCGAGTGCCGACTGTGGCGGCCTGCCCTCGCCCAACGCGACCGTCAGCGCTGCCGTGAACGTATCGCCGGCGCCCGTCGTGTCAATCGCCTCGACGCGCGGGGGGCGCGCCTCCGCGATCACTTCGCCGTCGCGCTGCAGCGTTGCCGTGCCGGCGCCGCGCGTCGTCGCCAGCATTCCGGCGCATGCCGAGAGCGTATCACCGTACCAGTCGGATTCCGTCTGGTTGACGACGATCAGGTCCGCTCGCTGCAGGATGGATGCGTCGATGTGCCTGGCCGGCGCGAGGTTGACGCAAAGAAAACCCGTGTACGCCGCCGCGACATGCGCAATCGTCTCGGCCGGTACCTCGAGCTGGCAAATCACCGCGTCGGCCTCGGGCGCGCGCACGCACTCCGGTGTAAGTCGCGCGTTGGCGCCGGGCGCCACGACGATCTGGTTGTCGCCGTCGGATGCGACGACGATCAGCGCAGTGCCGGTCGGCACGCCCGGCAATTGCTCGCAACCCGCGAGGTCGACGCCGCCCGCGCGCAGCAACGCAAGGGCCTCATCGGCCGTCGCGTCGTCGCCGACGCAGGCGACCAGCGACACGTTGGCGCCGAGCCGCTGCGCGGCCAGCGCCTGGTTTGCGCCTTTGCCGCCCGGGAACCGTTGCAGTTCGGCTCCGGTAATGGTCTCACCGGGCGCGGGCAGTTTCGCCGCGCGCGCGACGATGTCGAGGTTGACCGAGCCGATGACCGTGATCGTTACCATGTCAGCCCCCGAAGCCGGCGAGGCGTTCGACGAGCAGGTCGTAAAAACCGTCGGCATCGACGTCGTACGTCCAGTCGACGTTGTGCGGCCGATCGGTCACGTGCCAGAAATCCACGGCCGTGTGTCCGAGCGTGAGCGCCGACTGTGTCTCTACCGCGAGGTTGCATGCCCGGGTCCTGAACAAGGCCGGCCTGAGGAGCCAGGCGATCGTGCACGGATCGTGCAACGGCGCGCCCTCAGAGCCGTACTTTTTCGTGTCATACCGGTGGAAGAAGCTCAGCATGCCGGCCGTTGCCTCGGCGACCGGGTTGCCGAGTTCGCGGATGCGCGCGACCCGGTCGCGCGTCGACAGGACCTGGTGCGTCACGTCGAGCCCCATCGCCGTGATCGGCTTGCCGCAGTTGAAGACGATGGTTGCCGCATCCGGGTCGGCGAGGATATTGAATTCGGCAGACGGCGAGCGGTTGCCCCCTTCGCGCATCGCGCCGCCCATCGAGACGATGCGCTCGACAGCGTCGAGAATGCGCGGCTCTCGCTGGATTGCCGCGCCGAGGTTCGTCATCGGCCCGGTCGGAATCAAGGTGACTGACACCCTATTTCGGGCGGCGGCGAGGAGCGTGTCGATGATGAAGTCGACGGCGTGAGCGTCCTCGAGCGGGGTTCGGGGTTCGAAAACGTCGATACCGTCGATGCCCGTGTCGCCGTGGATGTACTCGGCCGTGATCGGCTCGCGCCGCAGCGGCCGTTCGCAACCGGCGTAGACGCCGAGGTCCTCGCGGCCCGCGATATCGCACATCATGCGAGCGTTGCGCTGCGTCAACTCGAGCGGCACGTTGCCCGCGACGGTCGTGATACCGAGAATCTCGAGCTCGTCCGGAGCGGCCATCGCAAGGAACAAGGCGACGGCGTCGTCCTGTCCCGGATCACAGTCGATGATGATCTTGCGCGGCATGATGTCAGAACGTCAGAAGCAACCCCGCCAGCGCCGCGCTCATCAGGTTTGACAGGGACCCTGCCAGGACTGCCTTCAGGCCGAGCTGGCCGATCAGGTCGCGCTTCTCGGGCACGAGTACGCCGAGGCCCCCGAGCAGGATGGCGATCGACGACAGGTTGGCGAAGCCGCACAGGGAGAACGTCGCGATCGCATAGGTGCGCGGGCTCATTCCCTCGAGGTATTCATTGAGATGCGAGAACGCGACGAATTCGTTGAGGATCAGTTTCTCGCCGAACAGCGCACCCGCGGCCTGCGCCTCCGACCACGGCACGCTCAGGAGATACATCAGCGGCGAGAAGAGCCAGCCGAGAATCATCTGCAGGGTCAGCTCGTAGCCGAACCACCCGGCGACCCATCCGACGAGGCCGTTGAACAGCGCGATCAACGCGATGAACGCGACGAGCATCGCGCCGATGTTTGCCGCGAGACGCAAACCGTCGGTCGTGCCCGACGCCGCGGCGAGAATCAGGTTCTTGTGCTCACTGCGCTCCATCACGAGCTTCTCGTGCTCGCCGGCTTTGACGACGTGGTCGTCGGGCATGATGATCTTCGCCATGAGCAGACCGCCGGGTGCCGCCATGAACGCAGCAGCGAGCAGGTACTTGAGCTCGGCGCCCATCATCGCGTAGCCGGCCAGTACCGTGCCCGCGATCGACGCGAGTCCCGACGTCATGACCGCGAACATCTGCGCTTCCGTGAGGCCCTTGAGGTACGGACGAACGGCGAGCGGCGCCTCGGTCTGGCCGACGAAGACGTTGGCCGCCGCATTCATCGACTCGATGGCGCCCGTCCCGATGACCTTGTGCAGGAATCCGCCGACCAGCTTGACGATCCATTCCATGACGCGCAGGTGGTAAAGGACCGACATCAGCGCCGAGAAGAAGATGATGATCGGCAGCACGTTGATGGCGAAACTGAAGCCGACAACCTCGGTATCGGCGAGCGGACCGAACATGAAGTCGATGCCGGCCTTGGAGAACCCGATCACTGCCATGACGCCGTCGCTCATGACCTCGATACCGCGCCGGCCTCTGCCCCAGTACAGGACCACGGTCGCGATGAACGCCTGCAGGGCGAATGCCGCGCCGACGATTCGCAGGTTGATCGCCTTGCGGTTGCTCGATGCCGCGAACGCAATCGCGAGTATGGCCGCGATCCCCGCAAGACCGATGAAGTTGGACATGCTTACCCCCGGCGGGTTCTTCTTGTTCGAGCGCGTAGTTTACCGCAACGCAGTCGTCTGGCCGGTCAAAATCTCGCAAATCACGGGCCGCTCTGCGGGTGCGGCGTCGCCCAGCGAGACCGCCGCCCGCAGGCGCTGCGCGGCCCGCTCGGCCGCGGCCGGCGAGGCGGCGTGCACGACCGCGAGTGGCGTCATCGCGTCGAGGCGGGTGCCGACCGGCGCGACACGACTGAAACCCACCGCGAGATCGAGTTTCTCGCCGACCTGGCGGCGACCGCCGCCGAGTTCGATGATGGCATTGCCGACCGCGCGCGTATCGACGGCGGTGACGATACCCTGCGCCTCGACGGCAAGCTCGACCGGTGCACGGGCGAGGTGGTCTTCATGGCGGTCGAGAAAATCGGCCGGGCCGCCGAGCGCCGCCACCATGCGGCCGAAGATCTCGGCCGCGCGACCGCTCTCCACGGCCTCGTTGCAGCGTGCGGCCGCGGCACCGCGCTCCGTTTCGACGCCGCCGGCGACGAGCATCTCGGCACACAAGGCAATGACGACCTCGTCGAGCCGCGACTCGCGATCCTCGTTGCGCAGGAACCTGACCGACTCCCCGATCTCGAGCGCGTTGCCCGCCGTCGAGCCGAGCACCTCGTTCATGTCGGTAATCAGCGCGCGCGTATCGAGTTGCGCCTTGCCGGCCGTGTTGATGATGCTGCCGGCCAGCTCGCGCGCCTTCTCGATGTCGTCCATGAACGCGCCGTTGCCGACCTTGACGTCCATGACGAGTCCCTGCAGGCCCGCCGCAATCTTCTTCGACAGGATCGACGCCGTGATCAGCGGTATCGATTCGACCGTCCCGGTGACGTCGCGAATCGCATAGAAGCGCCGGTCGGCGGGCGCCAGCTCGGGTGTCTGGCCGATGATGGCGCAGCCGACGCCTGCCACGACCTCGCGAAAGCGCGCCAGGGACGGCGCCGTGTCGTACCCCGGGATTGCTTCGGCTTTGTCGGTCGTGCCGCCCGTATGGCCGAGCCCGCGGCCCGAGATCATCGGCACGTGGCAGCCGCATGCGGCCGCGATCGGCGCCAGCAGGAAGCTGACCTTGTCACCGACGCCGCCCGTCGAATGCTTGTCCACGACCGGGCCGTCGAGGTCCGTCTCGCCCCAGTCGAGCACCGCGCCGGACGTCGCCATCGCCATCGTGAGCTTGACCGCCTCATCGATGGTCATCGAATTCAGAAAGACGGCCATCGCGAGCGCGGACACCTGCTCGGCCGGCAGGCTCCCGTCGGCCAGCCCGTCGACGAAAAACTGGATTTCAGCATCGTTCAGGGCCAGCCCATCGCGCTTTTTGCCGATGACGTCCTTGAACAGCACGGGCGCGCCTAATCGAAGCCGCGCAGCGGCAGGTGCGCGCTGCGCTGCAGCCAGTTGTCGACCGGATAATGACAGTTCCGGTCGATGACGTGCAGCGTATAGGCGTGCCGCGACTTCGCCGAGCGGTTCGGCCCGCTCAGGTGCGGCATGCGCCCGTCGAAGATCACGAGTGTCCCGGCGGCCGCTTCGGCCGGCACCCGGTCCTCGGGCCAGGGCGTATCGTCGACGGTCTCGATCACGTACGTGCCGTCCTCGCGCCGGTAATTGCGCTGCTTGAGAGGCATCTCGTGCGCGCCCGGGATGAAATACATGCAGCCGTTGTCGACCGTCGCGTCGTCGATGGCGAACCAGAAGCCGACGCAGGATTCGGGCTCTGTGTAGATGAACGTGGAATCCTGGTGACACACGACCTCGCCGCCGATGCCGGGCGGTTTGAAGATATACATAGACTGGATGATGCCGGGGTCCTCGAAACCGAGGCTCTCGACGGCCGCGGCCAGTTTCGCCGTGCGCGAAAACGCATCGAAGACGGGATCGAGGTCGTGCATCGCGTGCCCCATCTTGTTGAGGCTGTCGTGCTTGGCCTGCCGCAGGTAGCCGTCTTCGTCGAAGGCGTCATCCTCGAAGAAAAAGCGGATCTTGTCGCCCGAGTCGTAGAAGTACTCGTCGTTGAGCTGAGTCTGGCGCGTCGTCGAGAACACGCTCTGCACCGATGCCGGGTCGAACGCGTCGACGAGTTCCAGCGTGCGGGCGCGCAGCTTTTCACACGCTGAAACGGGAACGAAGTCGCGTAACACGACGACGCCGTCGCGGCGATAGGCCCCGAGCATGGCAGCCGACAGAGCGCCGTCCGGCGGTGCGTCGAAAGTGCTGAGCTGTGTTTGCGTCATCGGTCGCCGCCACTCTACCTGAAGACCGTGACAATGTCGTAACACCGCCCTGAAAGCCGTGTCGAGCCTGCGGCCGTAGGCTATACTTCCGGAATCCAAGAACAACAACTCGGAAGGGGGAACATCGTGAAGCTCCGAATATTCCGTTCCATCGTCGCGCCTGCGCTTGCCGCGGCAGTCGCATTCTTCCTGATCGCCGGTACCGCGCATGCGCAGGGCACGACCTCGTCGATGCGTGTCGAGGTCACCGATGAGGGCGGCAACGCCATCGGCGGGGTGCCGGTCACGATCCGCCACGTGCCGACCGGGCGAGTCCAGACGACCACGACGAATGCGTCGGGCGTCGTCTATGCGCGCGGCCTTGCCGTGGGCGGCCCCTACGAAGTCGGGCTGGCCGCGTCGGCCAATTACAATGCGCCCACGATTCCCGACGTCTACCTCGGCCTCGACGAAACCGAGGTCGTGTCGCTCTCGGCGCAGACCGCGGAACTCGAGGAAATCGTCGTCATGGCGCAGCAGGTCACACAAAGCCTGACCGCCGGCGTCGGCCGCGACTTCAACCGCGAGCGCATCGAGGCCGTGCCGTCGATCAATCGCGACTTCGTCAGCACGTTGGCGACCGAGCCCAAGATTCTCGTCGACAACAGCGTCGCGCGCGGCCCGGCCGTCTCGATGGCAGGCCAGAACTTCCGCTTCAACAGCGTGACGATCGACGGCGTCGCCCAGAACGACAACTTCGGCCTGTCGAAGAACGCGTCCGCGACGCAGCGCACGCCGATCTCGATTGAC
>JBFJQO010000145.1:0-6383 GCA_041616535.1 Woeseiaceae bacterium
AAAATGGAAGCACAATACGTTTACATCGGTCTGGCCGCGGCGTTCGGCCTGTTCATGGCCTGGGGAATCGGTGCCAACGACGTCGCCAATGCGATGGCAACGTCCGTCGGCTCGAAAGCACTGACGATCAAGCAGGCGATATTCGTTGCCGCCATCTTCGAGTTTGCGGGTGCCGTGCTCGCCGGCGGTGAGGTCACCTCGACGATCCGCAAGGGCATCGTCGATGCCGATATCCTCGCAAGTACTCCCGAATTGCTCGTCTACGGCATGCTTGCGGCCCTGCTTGCGGCGGCAACGTGGCTATTGATCGCGTCGAAAAACGGCTGGCCCGTCTCGACGACGCACTCGATCGTCGGTGCCATCGTCGGTTTTGCCGCCGTGGGTATCGGCGTCGATGCCGTCAAGTGGGGCCAGGTCGGCACGATTGTCATGAGCTGGGTGATCTCGCCGCTTACGGCCGGATTCATAGCCTACCTGATCTACCGGAGTGTGCAAAAACTGATCCTGAGCCACGACGACCCGCTTGCGCGGGCGCGCCGCTATGTGCCGGTGTACATGTTCCTCGCGGCATTCACGATCACGCTGGTTACGATCCTGAAAGGCCTCAAGCACGTCGGGCTCGCGATCAGCCTGCGCGACAGTTACATCCTCGCCATCGCGATCGCGGTGGGTATCGCGCTGCTCGGCGCGGTCGTCATCCGCAGGATAAAGCCCGATCCCAAGGCCGAGAAGAAACAGCATTTCGTGACGGTCGAGCGCGTGTTCGGCGTCCTCATGGTCATCACGGCCTGCGGCATGGCATTTGCGCACGGCTCGAATGATGTCGCCAACGCCATCGGCCCGTTGGCCGCCGTGATCGGGATCGCGACGACCGGTACGATCGCCTCGAAGTCGGCGCTGCCGATCTGGGTGCTGATGCTCGGCGGCGGCGGCATCGTGCTCGGCCTCGCCACGTTCGGCCGCCACGTGATCGCCACGGTCGGCAGGAAGATCACGCAGCTCACGCCGAGCCGCGGCTTTGCGGCCGAGCTCGCGGCTGCGACCACGATCGTCATCGCCTCGGGTACGGGTATTCCGATCTCGACCACGCACACGCTCGTCGGTGCCGTGCTGGGCGTGGGTGTAGCACGTGGTATCGAAGCGATCGACCTCAGGGTCGTCGGGAGAATCCTCGTCTCGTGGGTCGTGACGATCCCGGCCGGGGCCGGCCTTGCCATCCTGTTTTTCTTTGTGTTCCGTGCAGTACTGCCGTAACAGTTTCCGCGTGAGGGGGTTGGCGCTGGCCCTCGTTGCCTTGCTCGTCGCGGCACAGGTGTTCGCGCAGGCCAGCGACAGCCCGATCATTCGCTACGAGGACCGGATTCACCCGCAGCTCGGGCCGGCCGGCATGGTCGCGGCACAGAACCGTCTGTCCGCCGAAGTCGGCGCCGAGATTCTCGAGGCGGGCGGCAATGCGGTCGACGCCGCCATCGCGGTCGGATTTTCGCTGGCGGTAACGCTGCCGCGCGCCGGCAACCTGGGCGGCGGCGGCTTCATGGTGATTTACGAGGCGAACTCAGGGGCCGCCGTGGCGATCGACTACCGCGAGATGGCGCCGGCGCGCGCAACGCGCGATATGTACGTCGATGAGAACGGCGACGTCGATCGCGAGCGCGTCACGTTTTCCCACCTGGCCTCGGGCGTCCCGGGAACTGTCGCGGGACTGTACAAGGCCCACGAAGCGTTCGGTCGGCTGCCCTGGAAACGCATCCTGCAACCGGCGATCCAGCAGGCCCGCGAGGGCGTCGCCATCAGTTACGATCTCGCCCAGCAGCTGCGCTCGCGCCAGGAGCGGATGTGCCGCAACGCGGCGACGTGCGGGTATTTCTACAAGCCGGGCGGCGTGCCGTACGAGGCGGGCGACATCCTCCGCCAGGAGGACCTCGCGGCCGTGCTGATGCGCATTGCCGAAGAAGGTCCCGACGGCTTCTACAAGGGCCAGACTGCGCGGCTCATCGCCGCGGAAATGGTGCGCGGCGGAGGGCTCGTCGACGAGGCGTCGCTGGCCGCCTACAAGCCCGTCGTACGCGAGCCGGTTCGCGGCACTTACCGTGGCTACGAATTGATCACGATGCCGCCGCCGAGTTCCGGCGGTGTCCACATTGTGCAGATGCTGAACATCCTCGAGCAGTTCCCGGTTGGCGAACTCGGTTTCGGCAGCGCGGACAACCTGCACCTGCTGGCCGAGGTTGCGCGCCTTGCCTACGCGGACCGGTCAATGCACCTCGGCGACCCGGATTTCTACGACGTGCCTGTCGCGTGGCTTACCAGCAAGGAATACGCTCGCGAACTCGCAGCGACGATCGACATGCGGTCCGCGCGCAAGTCCCAGGACGTGATGCCGGGCGTCGCGCCGCGCCCGGAAAGTCCGGATACGACGCATTTTTCAGTCATTGATGCCGACGGCAACGTCGTCTCGAACACGACCACATTGAACTTTTCGTTCGGTTCGGCGATCTCGGTACCCGGCGCCGGTTTCCTGCTGAACAACGAGATGGATGACTTCGTCTCCAAGCCCGGCGTGCCCAACGCGTTCGGTTTGCTGGGTGGCGACGCCAATGCCATCGAGGCCGGCAAGCGTCCGCTGAGCTCGATGTCGCCGACGATCGTGCTGGCCGACGGGGAGGCCTGGTTCGCGACCGGCAGCCCGGGTGGTAGCCGAATCATCACGACCGTGCTGCAGATGATCGTCAACATGATCGATCACGGCATGAATATCGCCGAGGCGACGATCGCGCCGCGCGTGCACCACCAGTGGTATCCCGACCTGCTGCAACTCGAAAGCGGCTTCAGCCCTGACACGATTCGGCTGTTGCGCGACAAAGGGCACGACGTCCGTGCGACACGCTCGTCGATGGGCAGCCTGCAGAGCGTGGCCAAGAAACACGGCATCTTCCGCGGCGCATCGGACACGCGCCGTCCCAACGCAGGCAGTGCAGCACCCGATCGCGTCGTCGATCGTTGAACGACCCGCCTATCTCAACGGCGGCGTGCCGTTACGCACCGGTTGTGCCAGCCATCGTGTACAGCGCGATTTCATCGACCGGCAGGTCACGGTGATCTGAGCCGGATTCGGAGTCTCCGACCTCTAAGCGATCAAGCCGACTAGCTGCGCGAGAGAACCTGGAGCGCGCGCAGCACGTCGCGGCGGCTGATCTGGCCGACGAGGCGGTTGTGGTCGGTCACGGGGAAACGACGATAGCCCTTGTCGGCGAACAACTGCGCGAGGTCGACGATGCTCATCTCGGCGTTGACGGTTTCGACATTGCCGGACATATAGTCCCTGACCGGCCCGCCGTACATCTCGTGGTAGCCGGCCTGCAGTGCCACTTTCATGCAGTCGAACTCGGACAGCATGCCGACCAGGTTGCCTGCGTCATCGACGACCGGTGCGCCCGCGATGCGGTGTTCGACGAGTGTGTGTACGGCGTCGAGCACGCTTGTCTCGGGTTTGAACGTCACCAGCGTCCGGGACATGTAGTCTTTGACGAGACAGGACTTCAGGGCCATATCAGTTCTCCTGCGCGCTTTGGCGCTTGTTGCGGCATTGGCCTTTGCCACTGCACAGTTCGCAGCCGCCGCTGCCGTTGAGGCCGCCGCAGCTGCCGCTGATGGCCTTGCGGCCGTTCATCACGCCGATACTCATGCCGGCGATGACGAGCAGCATAATGACGAAACTCATAATCAGGGTCGTGGCTATCATGGCGAAGTGATCCGGTCGAATTCGGGTGTCGTAACCTCAAGAATATCCGTTGTGCCGCGCGCGAGGAAGTAGGCGGCGATCCCCAGTTCGCTTGCCAGTGCTGGTCCGGCCTCCGGACCGAGCACGAGCAGCGCGGTCGCGAGCGCGTCGGCATGGGCGGCCGATTCATGGAGGACCGAGACGGCCGCCAGGTTGTGTGCGACGGGGCGCCCGGTGCGCGGGTCGATCGTGTGCGAGTAACTGCTGCCGTCGTGCTCGAAAAAATTGCGATAGTCGCCCGAGGTCGCAACGCTCGTGTTCGTGACACGGATGACGGCGTGCGGCACGCGCGCCGACGTCGACGGCGCCTCGATGGCGAGCGCCCAGTTGGCCGCGTCGCTGTTGTGGCCGCGCACGCGAATCTCGCCGCCGATTTCGACGAGGTAATTGGCCAGGCCCTGTTTATCGAGCAGGATGGCGAGTTCGTCGACGGCGAACCCCTTGGCCCAGCCCGACAGGTCGACGTACATGCGCTCGTGGCCTTTGCGGACGCGGCCCCCGGCGCAGTCGGTCTCGATCATGCCGTAGCCGACGGTTTGCCGCGCCGCCTCGATCGCTGCATCGCCGGGAGGCTCGGTGACCTGGCCATCGGGACCGAAGCCCCAAAGGTTGACGAGCGGACCGACGGTCACGTCGAAGGCGCCCCCCGTAATTCGGCCGAGATCGAGCGCGACGACCAGCGCGTCGCAGAGTTCGGCCGACACGGCGATCCAGTCGATCGATGGGTCGGCGTTGAAGACTGACAGTTCCGAGTCGGTCCGCCACGTCGACGCGAGGTCGTCGATGCGCTTCAGCGTCGCAACGATATCGGCTTCGAGCGCCGCCATGTCGAACCCTGCCGGCGGCTCGACAATGGACACGTTGAACGTCGTCCCCATGGCGTTGCCGCGGAGCTCCAGTTGCGGCAGTCGGCCGTCGCCGCAGGCCGCGAACAGCAGCGCGGCGACGAGCAACAGGGAGCGGCACCCGAACATCGGGTCAGCCGCCGAAGTCGTCGAGCAGGATGTTCTCCTTGGGCACGCCGAGGCTGTCGAGCATCTTGATAACGGCCGTGTTCATCATCGGCGGTCCGCAGATGTAGAACTCGCAGTCTTCGGGGGCTTCGTGCTCGTTCAGGTATTCGTCGTAGAGCACCTGGTGGATGAAGCCCGTGAGACCGTCCCAGTTGTCCTCGGGTTGCGGTTCCGACAATGCGAGGTGCCACGTAAAGTTGTCGTTTTTCTCGGCCAGCTCGTCGAACTCCTCGGCGTAAAACATCTCGCGCAGACTGCGCGCGCCGTACCAGAACGACATCTTGCGCTTCGAATGCTTGCGCTTGAGCTGGTCGAAGATGTGCGAGCGCATTGGCGCCATGCCGGCGCCGCCGCCGATGAAGACCATTTCGTTGTCGGTATTCTTGGCGAAGAATTCGCCGAAGGGGCCGGAGACGAAGGCCTTGTCGCCGGGCTTCAGGTTGAAGATCCACGACGACATGATGCCCGGCGGCACGTTGAGGCCGGGCGGCGGCGTCGCGATGCGGACGTTGAGCTTGACGACAGTTTTTTCTTCCGGGTAACTAGCCATCGAGTAAGCACGCATTACCGGCTGCCTGACGTGGGATTCGTACTGCCACAGGTCGTACTTGTCCCATTCGTCGCGGAACCGGTCGTCGATATCGAACTCCGTGTACTTCAGATCGTGCGGCGGGCACTCGATCTGTATGTAACCGCCGGCACGGAAATGGAGTTCCTCGCCCTCGGGCAGGGCGACGACGAGTTCCTTGATGAAACTCGCGACATTGCGATTGGAGATGACGGTCGTCTCGTAGCGTTTGACGCCGAACACCTCGTCGGCGACCTGCACGTTCATGTCCTGTTTCACCGCAACCTGGCAAGCGAGGCGGAAATGGTCCGCCGCGTCGCGCTTGTTGATGACCGAGGTCTCGGTCGGCAGGATTGCGCCACCGCCCGACAGGATCCGCACGCGGCACTGGCCGCAGGTACCGCCGCCGCCGCAGGCGGACGGCACGAACAGGTCGGCGTCGGCAAGGCCCTGCAGCAACTTGCTGCCGACCGGGATGGCGATCTCGCGCTCACCATTGACCATGACGCTCACATCGCCGGTCGCCACGAGTCTCGAGCGTGCAACCAGGATGACGAACACGAGGATGAGGACAACGGCCGTGAAGAGGCCGACGCCCAGCATCACCTGTTGTACTACGGCGGGTTCGATGTTCACGTTAGATCCCCGAAAAGCCCATGAAGCTCAGCGACATGAGGCCGACGATAATGAATGCGATACCGAGTCCCTGGAGCCCGTCCGGGACGTCCGAATACTTGAGTTTTTCGCGAATGCCGGCGAGCGCGATCAGCGCGATGGCCCAGCCGGTGCCGCTGCCGATGCCGAACACGACCGACTCGGCCAGGTCGTACTGCCGTTCGACCATGAACAGCGTGCCGCCGAGGATGGCGCAGTTCACGGTAATCAGCGGCAGAAAGATGCCGAGTGCGTTGTAGAGCTTCGGGAAGAACTTGTCGAGCGTCATCTCGAGGATTTGCACGAGTGCCGCGATTACGCCGATGTACGAAACGAGGCCGAGGAAACTCAGGTCGACGTCGGGCAG
>JBFJQO010000146.1:0-6350 GCA_041616535.1 Woeseiaceae bacterium
AGGGCGGCCGTCACACGCCGTTCTTCAAGGGCTACCGTCCGCAGTTTTACTTCCGCACGACGGACGTGACGGGTGCGGTGGAGCTGCCGGAGGGCACCGAGATGGTGATGCCGGGCGACAACGTGCAGATGGTGGTGGAGCTGATTGCACCGATCGCCATGGAAGACGGCCTGCGTTTCGCCATCCGCGAGGGCGGTCGTACCGTCGGCGCCGGCGTCGTAGCAAAAATTATCGAGTAATCCGGGGACAGTCACCTTTTTCCGGACAGAGTGACACGTCGGGGACAGGCCGCCTTCATTGAAAAAGGTGGCTGTCCCCCGCTTCATCGCGACAGAGGCAGGAAAACCACAGGCCAGTAGCTCAATTGGCAGAGCGGCGGTCTCCAAAACCGCAGGTTGGGGGTTCGATTCCCTCCTGGCCTGCCACTCAAGAAGACAATGGCAACGCAAACCGAAACAAGCCAGAGCGGTGTCCTCGACACCATCAAGCTGCTGATCGCGGCCGTCGCCCTCGTGGGTGGCCTGTTCGCGTATTACTACTATGAGACCACGGTCGCGCAGGCGCTGCGCGTGCTTATGGTGCTCGGTGGTACGGCGGCGGGTATTGGTATCGCGATGACGAGCACTCAGGGCCAGCGTCTGTGGCACTTCATCCAGGGTTCGCGCGTCGAAATTCGCAAGGTCGTCTGGCCGACGAAGCAGGAAACGACGCAGACGGCGATAGCGGTTTTCGTTTTCACGCTGATCCTGATGTTGTTTTTCTGGGCGCTGGACTCGGGTCTGCTGTGGCTGACCCGGACCCTCGTCGGCTAAAGGAGAGGACGGACAGCCGTGGCCCTACGCTGGTACATCGTGCACGCCTACTCGAATTTCGAGCATCGCGTGAAAGCAGCCCTCGAAGAGCGCATCGAGCGCATGGGCCTGCAGGACAAGTTCGGCGAAATTCTCGTGCCGACCGAGGAAGTCGTCGAAATGCGCGAAGGACAGAAGCGCCGGAGCGAGCGCAAGTTCTTCCCGGGCTACGTGCTCGTGCAGATGGAAATGGACGATGAGACCTGGCATCTCGTCAAGGAAGTACCCAAGGTGCTCGGATTTATCGGCGGGTCGAGCGACAAGCCGGCGCCGATCACCGAAAAGGAAGCAGACCGGATTCTGCAACGCGTCCAGGAAGGCGTCGACAAGCCGCGGCCGAAGGTGCTGTTCGAACCGGGCGAAGTCGTGCGCGTTACGGACGGACCTTTCAACGACTTCTCGGGAGTCGTGGAACAGGTCAACTACGAGAAGAACCGGCTGCAGGTTGCCGTACAGATTCTGGGGCGCTCGACGCCCGTCGAACTTGACTTCGGTCAGGTCGAAAAGTCGTAAACAAGACGAGGAGCCCGGTAACAAGGGCGTTTGAACTCGAAGAGGTAATACAACATGGCTAAGAAGGTTGCCAGCTACATCAAGCTGCAGGTACCGGCCGGCCAGGCGAACCCGTCGCCGCCCGTCGGTCCCGCTCTCGGTCAGCACGGTGTCAACATCATGGAGTTCTGCAAGGCGTTCAACGCGCAGACCCAGGGTACCGAACCCGGACTGCCGATTCCCGTGATCATTACGGTCTACGCAGACCGCAGTTTCACGTTCATTTCCAAGACCCCGCCCGCCGCGGTGCTGCTGCGTAAGGCCGCCGGCGTCAAGAAGGGTTCGGGCACGCCGAACACGGACAAAGTCGGCAAGGTCAATCGTGCGCAGCTCGAAGAGATCGCGACGACGAAGATGCCCGACTTGACGGCAGCCGACATGGACGCCGCCGTCCGCACGGTTGCCGGCACGGCCCGGAGCATGGGTATCGAGACCGAGGGAGTGATCTAATGGCGCGCATCAGCAAGAAGAAGCAGGCGGCTCGCGAAAAGGTCGACGCTACGAAGGCCTACATCATCGACGAGGCGCTCGGTCTCGTGAAGGAGCTGGCTACGGCGAAGTTCCCCGAGAGCGTGGACGTATCGGTCAACCTCGGTGTGGACCCGCGCAAATCGGACCAGGTGGTCCGCGGCTCGACGGTCCTGCCGAACGGCACGGGCAAGACGGTCCGCGTGGCCGTGTTCGCCCAGGGCGAGAACGCCGAAAAGGCGAGTGCCGCCGGTGCCGACATCGTTGGTTTCGAGGATCTCGCCGAAGAGGTCAAGCAGGGCAAGATGGACTTCGACGTCGTCATCGCGACACCGGACGCCATGCGCGTCGTCGGTCAGCTCGGCCAGATTCTCGGTCCGCGCGGCCTGATGCCGAACCCGAAGGTCGGTACGGTCACGGCCGATGTCGAGGTCGCCGTCAAGAATGCCAAAGCAGGCCAGGTTCGTTATCGCACGGACAAGGCCGGCATCATCCACTGCCCGATCGGCCGTGCCGATTTCGAGGTGGCTGCGTTGAAGGAAAACCTGAATGCGCTGCTAGCGGACCTGAAGAAGTCCAAGCCGGCCGCATCAAAGGGCGCTTACATCAAGAAGCTGACCGTCTCCTCGACCATGGGGCCGGGCGTGTCGGTGGATCGGGCGACGGTAGACGTCTGATCGATACATGGGGACGGAGCCGTTGCTCCGTCGCCGCAAGAATCCGCGGTTGTGCCGGTACGGGCAGTCGCGAACAGCCACACGGAAGTGGCGATCGTCGAAGACCACAGGCGACCGCGTCAGTTCACGGTCTTAATAGCCGCCTGTGTAGATGGTGTTACCTGAGTCGGATTGATCGAATGATTTTTCGGGCGACGGTTACCCATCCGACATGGGGATGGATATCCCCGTTAGGGGAACAAGGTTCGTTCTTGTTCAAATTTGGAACCGTAAGCCAGGAGAAATCATGGCACTGAGACTCGAAGACAAGAAAGCACTTGTCAAAGAGGTGAATGCGGTAGCGGGAGACTCTGTGACGGCCGTTGCGGCCGAGTACAGGGGCCTGTCGGTTTCCCAGATGACGGAGTTGCGCAAGAACGCGCGCAATGCCGGCGTTTACATGCGTGTCGTCAAGAACACGCTGGCGCGCCGTGCTGTCGAGGGAACCGAATTCGAGTGCATGCAAGACACACTCAAGGGACCGATCCTGCTCGCCTTCGCCAAAGACGATCCAGGTGCCGCTGCCAGGGTTATCAAGGACTTCGCCAAGGAGCACGACGCTCTGAAGGCGGTTTCGTTGTCGGCCGGCGGGCAAGTGATGCCCGGGTCTGATCTCGCGAAGTTGGCGGACCTGCCAACGCTGGATCAGGCGCGCGCAATGCTGCTCGGCGTGTTCCAGGCACCGATGTCCCAGCTGGTACGCACGCTTGCAGAACCGCCTGCGATGCTCGCACGGACCCTGTCCGCGCGTGGCGAGCAGGAAGCTGCATAAGGATCCATTCAGGAATTCCCTGACTCAGGAAAACTGTTTAGAGGACTAGAAAATGGCACTGTCAAACGAAGACCTGCTCAAAGAACTGAGCGCCAAGCCCATCATGGAAGTTGTCGAGCTCGTCAAGATGCTCGAGGACGAGTGGGGCGTATCTGCTGCGGCTCCCGTCGCTGTCGCTGCCGGCCCGGCCGCCGGTGACGCTGCCGAGGCGGCTGCCGAGAAAGACGAGTTCGATGTGGTTATGACGAGCTTCGGCGGCAACAAGGTTGCTGTCATCAAGGCCGTCCGCGCCCTCACCGGCCTCGGTCTGAAGGAGGCCAAGGACACCGTCGAAGGCGTACCGTCGACCATCAAGGAAGGCGTCGCCAAGGACGAAGCGGAAGACGTCAAGAAGAAGCTTGAAGAAGCCGGCGCCAGCGTCGAGCTGAAGTAAGGCTGTTGCACTGCAAGGTGCACGACCCCGCTTTTTGGGCCCAAGAAAATAGGGCTATGGGTCAAGAGTCGGGCGGGCAGCCAGTCGCTGATGCGGCTGGCTGCTTTCCCGCGTCCGCGAGATGGACAAATTTTGGAAAAATCCTAGCGAGGATTTCTTGAATGTATTCATTCACTGAGAAAAAGCGAATCCGCAAGAACTTCGGCAAACGTCCGACCATCCTGGACGTGCCGTACCTGTTGTCGATACAAGTCGATTCGTACAACAAGTTCCTGCAGACGGAAAAGACGATCGAAGAGCGCGACGACATCGGTCTGCACGCGGCTTTCCAGTCGGTCTTCCCGATCGTCAGCTACTCCGGCAACGCGGCGCTCGAGTACGTGAGCTATCGCCTTGGCGAGCCCGTGTTCGACGTCAAGGAATGCCAGATGCGCGGCCTCACGTACGCGGCCCCGATCCGGGTCCTCGTGCGCCTCGTCATCTATGACAGGGAAGCCAGTGGCACGCCGAAGCCTGTCAAGGACATTCGCGAGCAGGAAGTCTATCTCGGTGAAATGCCGCTGATGACCGACCATGGCACGTTCGTCATCAATGGCACCGAGCGTGTCATCGTGTCCCAGCTGCACCGGTCGCCGGGCGTCTTCTTCGACCACGACAAGGGCAAGACTCACAGCTCGGGCAAGCTGCTGTTCTCGGCGCGCGTCATTCCGTATCGCGGCTCATGGCTGGATATGGAGTTCGATCCGAAGGACTGCGTGTTCGCGCGTATCGACCGCCGCCGCAAGCTGCCGGTGACGATCATCCTGCGTGCACTCGGCATGAACAACGAGGAGATGCTCGACCTGTTCTTCGAGAACAACGAATTCTGGCTCTCCGACAAGGACATCAAGATGGGCCTCGTGCCGGAGCGTATGCGTGGCGAAACGGCGACGTTCGACATCAAGCTCGGCCGCAAGCTTATCGTCGAGGAAGGCAAGCGGATTACCGCGAAGCATGTTCGCGACATGAGCAAGTCGACGGTCGACAAGCTGGTCGTGCCCAGGGAGTACCTGGAGGGCAAGATCCTCGCGCACGATATCGTCGATACCGAGACCGGTGAGTTGCTGGCTGCGGCCAATGCCGAGCTGACCGACGAACTTCTCGACCAGCTGATCGAAGCCGGCGTCGATCACGTTCGTACGTTGTACGTCAACGACCTCGACCGCGGTCCGTTCATCTCGAACACGCTCAATATCGATCCGTCGACCACGCGCCTCGAAGCGCTGGTCGAAATCTACCGGATGATGCGCCCCGGTGAGCCGCCGACCAAGGAAGCGGCCGAGAACCTGTTCCAGAACCTGTTCTTCAACGCGGAGCGCTACGACCTGTCCGCCGTTGGCCGTATGAAGTTCAATCGCCGTGTCGGCCGCGACACGTCCGAAGGCGTGGGTGTGCTCGATAAGGACGATATCCTCGACGTGCTGTCCACGCTGATCAACATCCGTAACGGCTATGGCACGGTCGACGACATCGACCACCTCGGCAATCGCCGCGTCAGGTCAGTCGGCGAGATGGCCGAGAATGCATTTCGCGTCGGCCTCGTGCGCGTCGAGCGCGCGGTCAAGGAACGTCTCACGCAGGCGGAGGCCGACGGCCTGATGCCGCAGGAGATGATCAACGCGAAGCCGGTCGCCGCTGCCGTGAAGGAGTTCTTCGGCTCGAGCCAGCTGTCGCAGTTCATGGACCAGAACAACCCCCTGTCCGAGGTGACGCACAAGCGCCGCGTCTCGGCGCTCGGCCCGGGCGGCCTGACGCGCGAACGCGCAGGCTTCGAGGTGCGCGACGTGCACCCGACGCACTACGGCCGGGTGTGCCCGATCGAAACGCCGGAAGGGCCGAACATCGGCCTTATCAATTCGCTGGCCGTGTACGCGCGCACCAACGAATACGGCTTCCTCGAGACACCGTACCGCAAGGTCAAGAACGGCAAGGTGACCAACGACATCGACTACCTGTCGGCGATCGAGGAGAGCCAGTTCATCATCGCCCAGGCCAACTCGGAACTCGACAAGACGAACAAGTTCGTCGAGGACCTCGTCGCGGTTCGCCACAAGAACGAGTTCACGTTGGCGAGCCCCGCGGACGTCAACTACATGGACGTCAGCCCGCGCCAGATCGTATCGGTTGCCGCGGCGCTGATTCCGTTCCTCGAGCACGACGACGCCAACCGCGCCCTGATGGGCTCGAACATGCAGCGCCAGGCCGTACCGACGCTGCGCGCCGAGGCGCCGTTGGTCGGCACCGGTATCGAGCGTGCCGTAGCGGTCGATTCGGGTGTCACGGTCGTCGCCAGGCGCGGCGGTAACGTCGACTCGGTCGACGCGTCGCGTATCGTCGTTCGCGTCAACGACGACGAGACGACGGCGGCGGAGCCGGGTGTCGATATCTATAACCTGACGAAATACACGCGCTCCAACCAGAACACGTGCATCAACCAGCGGCCGCTCGTGAAAAGCGGCGACCAGATCGAGGCGGGCGACGTCCTGGCCGACGGTCCGTCGACGAATATGGGCGAGCTG
>JBFJQO010000147.1:0-6340 GCA_041616535.1 Woeseiaceae bacterium
AAGTCGCGCACGACCTTGCCGGCCAGTTGCTCGCCCATGCGCAGGCGCGCCTTGTAGACGGACAGGTTGTCGAGAATCGAGTCGGGGCGCGCGAAATACACATGCTCGAAAATACACGGCGTGTGACGCGTTTCACCCGGGTAGGCGCGCGCGTGCAGGACGCCGTCGTTCTCGATGTAAACGCACTCGCCTGGGCCGACATCCCGTACGCGCTTGAACTGCAGCACGTCCAGCGCGACGCTTTCCGATGCCACCATGTACTCGGTCTGGCCATCGGCCTCGCGCTGCCCCAAAACCAGTGGGCGAATGCCGTGCGGGTCGCGGAAGGCGACGATGCCGAAGCCGACAATCATCGCGACGACCGCGTAGCCACCGCTGCAACGCGCGTGCAGGGCCTCGATGGCGTCGAAGACGTTTTCCGGCGTCGGCTGGCCGTTGACGAGCACCTGCAACTCGTGCGCGAAGACGTTGAGCAGGACCTCGGAATCCGAGTCGGTGGCCAGGTGCCGGCGGTCCTCGCGGATGAGTCCTTCCGCGAGTTCGTCGTAGTTTGTCAGGTTGCCATTGTGTGCAAGGCAGATGCCGTAGGGAGAATTGACGTAGAAAGGCTGTGCCTCCAACGACTTCGAACCGCCCGCCGTCGGGTAGCGTACGTGACCGATGCCGACATTGCCCTGCAGGCGCATCATGTGCCGGCTGCGGAAAACGTCACGCACGAGTCCGTTGCCCTTGCGCTGTTTGAGGCCGTGTTCGTTGCTCCAGGTCACGATGCCGGCCGCGTCCTGACCGCGATGCTGGAGCACGGTCATGGCGTTGTACAGGGCCTGGTTGACCGGTCCGGTGCTGACTATTCCGGCGACGCCACACATTGCAATGTCTCTCTCTAGACCTCGACCGGCGTGTCGAGCGGAAGTGTCTCCGCCTCTTCGTCCGGTACGATCAAATCGAGCCCTTCGGGGGCCATGACCTCGATCCAGTCGGCGACGACCTCGAGATGAGGAATCAGTCTCGACTGCAACCACCATTCGTCGTTGTCGAATCCCGCGAACTGCCCACCGATCACGGCGACGGCCACGAGCAGGATGCCGCGCACGACACCAAATCCGGACCCGAGGAAACGGTCCATGCCGCTCAGCACCGACAGGCGCACGAGCTTGGAAATGCCCCACCCGAGCAAACCGCCAATGGACAGGATAACCGCGAACACGAGAACGCGACCGAACCACCGTTGCAACTCTTCCGAGCTCAGCCAGCTTTCCGACACGTTGCCGACAGCCGGGCCGAAATACAACGCGGCCCAGATGGCGAATACGAGCGCTGCGATCGAAATTGCTTCCTTGACGAAGCCGCGGATAAAGCCGACGACGATCGAGATCACAATGGCGACGGCTATGACAATGTCGATGATCGGCATCTTCAGATGTCGTTTCGGTTCGGCATGCTCATGCAGGAATCGATCGCGATGATATCACGGGTGCGGCACAACCTTGCCGTTATGTCCGACCTTGCTCAGGCGCGTCGCCATGGCCTCGGCGCTATCCCGGTCCTTTTGTGGTCCGATGCGCACACGGTGCATGACGCCGGTCGGGGTCTGCAGCTGGCTCAGGAACGCCGCGTAGCCCTGCTTGCGCAAATCCGCAGCGAGCTTCTCGGCGTTTTCCTTGTTGGAAAAACTGCCGAGCTGTACGGCCCACATGCCTGTCGTCGACGCCGCGGGGGCCACGCTGACCGGAGGGGCATCGCCGGATGGCGTGGGCGTGCCGGTGTCAGCGGGTCGGCGCGGGGGCGGCGGTTTGCTCGCGGCCGGTGTGCTCTCCGGCTGCGGCGTTGCTTCCTCCGCCCGACCGTCTTCCGCCTGCGGCGGTGGCGTTACCGACGCGGTCGCGGCCGGCACGGGCTCGGTGCGGTCCCGGTCGAGCACGACCGTTTGCGTCTTTTGCGCTTCCTGGCCCGGCAGCAAGACGCGCTCCGACACGATTTCGCCCTCGTCGGGCGGACCGTCGAGGAAGATCGGGACGACGAGCACAACGAACACCACGAGCACCGCGGCGCCGATAATCCGTTCTTTCAAGGCACGTTCCATCATGGCTGGGGTCGCGAGTATAGCCCAAGCGCGTCCAGCACGGGACCGACGAGATAAAAGGAGCCCGTGACGAGAATTCGGTCGCCCGGGGACGCCGCATCGCGCGCATTCCGCAGCGCATCGTCGAGCGAGTCGGCGACCAGGCACGGCCGGCCGGTGGCGTTCGCGATGCGGCGCGACAGTTCGCCGGCCGCGATCGCGCGGTGACTGGCGGCCGTCACGGCAATCCACAGGTCGACCCGTCCGTCGAGGGCTGCCGCGATGCCTTCGACATCCTTATCGGCGAGGGCACCGATGACCGCGACGGTCTTGCCCGTCGCGTCGTCGGCGGACAGGATGTCCGCCAGCACGGCAGCAGCGTCGGGATTATGAGCGACGTCGAGCAGCCACTCGACGCCCGCCTCTGCGACGCGTTGGCAGCGGCCCATGAGCCGAATTGTCGGCAGCACCGATGCCACGATCTCGGGTTTCGCGGCCTCCTCGAGACCCGCTGCCCCGAGCAGTTCGATGACGGCCGCGGCATTGCCTTTCTGGAATTCACCGGTCAGGCCGGGCTGCGGCACTTCATCCGTCGTGAAGTCGCGTCCATGCAGCAACAGCCGCGCGCCGATCGCTTCGGCATGCCGGACGATGGTCGCCGGCACGGCAGGGTCGCCGAACACGACCGGCACACCGGGCCGCATGATGCCGGCTTTTTCCGCCGCGATGGTCTCGACGTCCTCGCCGAGCCATTCGCAATGATCGAGCGCGACGTTCGTGATCAGCACGCCGGTCGGATCGATGGCATTCGTCGCATCGAGGCGGCCGCCCATGCCGACCTCGAGAATCCACACGTCGAGATCGGCCGCTGCAAACACGGCGAGCGCGGCAAGCGTGCCGTATTCGAAGTAGGTCAGCGGGATGCCGTCGCGCGCAGACTCGATCGCACGGAACGCCTCGATGATGGCCTCGTCGGTCGCGGTGGCGCCGTCCACCCGGATGCGTTCGTTGTAGGCGATGACGTGCGGCGACGTATAACAGCCGACGCGGAATCCGACGGCCTGCAGCAGCGCACCGGCCATCGCGACGCTCGAGCCCTTGCCGTTCGTGCCGCCGACCAGCAGAACGTGAACGGGCCGCGCGAGTTTGAGCCTGTCGAGGACCGCGTGCACGCGATCGAGCCCGAGTTCGATCTCGTCCGGATGCAGGGTTTCGAGCCAGGCCAGCCAGTCGGACAGTGACGCTCCGGCGGGCAACATTGCGTGTGCGTCAGTCAGAGGGGACGGGGCTTGGACGTTGCTCGAACTTGGCGAGCAGGTCGGCGATTTCGGCGCGCATTTTGCGGCGATCGAGAATCATGTCGAGGGCGCCGTGATCGAGCAGGAACTCGCTGCGCTGGAAGCCTTCGGGCAAGCGCTCGCGCACTGTCTGCTCGATGACGCGCGGGCCGGCGAAACCGATCAGGGCGCCGGGTTCGCCGATGTTCACGTCGCCGAGCATCGCCAGGCTCGCGGACACGCCGCCCGTCGTCGGGTCGGTCAGCACCGACACGTAGGGGATGCCCTTCGTGCCGAGTTCGGCCAGCGCCGCCGACGTCTTGGCCATCTGCAGCAGAGAAAACAGCGCTTCCTGCATGCGCGCACCGCCACTGGCCGAGAACGAGACCAGCGGCATGTTGCTGTCGGCCGCGTGACGGGCCGCGCGCGCGAAACGTTCACCGACGACCGAGCCCATCGAGCCGCCCATGAACGAAAACTCAAAGGCGCAGACGACGACCGGGCGACCGTAGAGCGTGCCCGTCACCGTCACGAGTGCGTCTTTCTCACCGGTTTTCTTCTGCGCCTGCACGATCCGATCGCGGTACTTCTTGCTGTCGCGGAAGCGCAGCGGGTCCTCGGGCTCGAGCTTGGCCGACAATTCCTCTTGCGAATCCGGATCGAGAAAGAACCCGAGCCGCTTGCGCGCGCCGATGCGCATATGGAGGTTGCATTTCGGACACACGTGGAGATTGCGCTCGAGCTCGTTGCGATAGAGCTGAGCATCGCAGCCGGTGCACTTGATCCAGACACCCTCGGGCACGGACTTGGTGCGCTTTTCCGTGCTGATGCGCGACGGCATCAATTTCTCGAACCAGCTCATTTCGGGATTCTAGCAGCCTGCTGCAAAAGTAGTTAGGGGCTCAGTAACAGCCGGCGACCGGGATGCCGAAATCGGCAGGATACTCGACGCTGACCAGCGTCAGCCCGTGGGCCGGGGCCGTTACGCCGCCCAGTGTTCGATCGCGGCTCTCGAGGACGTCGTCGATCCACTCGACCGGCTGCTCCCCCTGCCCGATCGACGCCAGCGTACCCGTGATGTTGCGCACCATGTGCATCAGGAAGGCATTCGCCGTGATGGCGAGCGTCACCCAGTCGCCGCGCCGTGCCACGCTGACCTGCGTGACTTCCCGCGTGGCCGAATTGGCCTGGCAGCCGGCCGCGCGGAAGGCCGAGAAATTGTGTTCGCCGAGGAGCCGTTGTGCGGCCTTGTGCATGCGCTCCTCGTCGAGGAGCTGATGCACCCACCAGGCACGGTGGCGATGCAGCGCGGAGCGGTGCAGGCGATTCAATATGCGATAGCGGTAGCTGCGGGCCGTGGCCGAAAAGCGTGCGTGAAACGCGGCGTCGACAGGCCTGACCCAGCCGACATTGATATCGGGCGGCAGGTTGGTGTTGGCGCCGAGAAGCCAGCCGCGATCCGAGCGTTCCGCTTGCGTGTCGAAATGCACGACCTGGCCGGACGCGTGCACGCCCGTATCGGTACGTCCGGCGCAGTGCGCCTCGATCGGTTCGTCGGCAACAAGCGACAGCGCCTCTTCGAGACGCTGCTGCACACCGATACCGTTTTTCTGACGCTGCCAGCCGTTGTACGACGTGCCGTCGTATTCGATGCCGAGCGCAATGCGCATGCGGGGACGTTGACGGTAGCTTAGCTCGGCAGCGAGTCGAGCAGTTGTTGCGCCTGTTGCCGCTGGCCCTCGTCGCCCTCATCGAGCACTTCCTCGAGGATGCTGCGCGCACCGGCCGGATCGCCCATATCGACGTAGGCCCGGGCGAGGTCGAGCTTCGTGCCGACCTCGGTCATCGTCCGCGCTTCGTGCAGGTCCTCGGTCATATCGTCGGGACCGAGCGACATCGTCGGCACTTCTTCCGTATCCTCGACCACGCTCGGGCGCGGCTGCTCGACCGTCGCATCATCGCGGGGCTGCTCGATTGTGTCGCCTCCGTCGCTGACCTTGAGCGCCGCAGTCAGGTCATCGAGATCGAGGTCGACGTCGGTGCCGGCAACGGCCGGCATCTCGCTGGTCTCGTCGAGGTTCGTGCTGCCCGTGAACACCTCGGGCGGCAGGGCCTCGGTCTTCGCGAAGTCGAAGTCGTCATCGTCGTCATCCACGGGCGTGAGAAACGTCTCGGCGTCGCCCGACACTTCCGTGTCTTCGTCATCGGAACCCGGCGCGAGCATCGTGGCATCGTCGTCACCGAGCCGCGCATCGACGTCCGATGCCGTGTCGACGGCGAAGTCGTCGGGCAGGACCTGCGTGTGGCCCGTCGCATCGAGAAGGTCCGCATCCAGCGTAACGTCTGTTTCAGCCTCGCCATCCGGGAACGGCATGCGGCCCGTTTCGTCCGGGGCCAGACGCATGCCGGTCATGGTCGAGCCGAACTCGTCGAATTCGAGATCGTCGTCGAGTTCTTCCCCAAGCCGGTTCGCTTCGGAATCCAGCGCACCGTGCACGCCGGTCGCGTCCGGATCGATCTCGGGGTTCTTGCCCGTGATGTCGGCGAGGTCCTCGAGGATTTCATTGGTGCCGGTTTCATCGAGATCATCGAGCGTCGCCACTTCGGTCTCGGCAAGACCGTCGAGGTCGAGGTCGAGCTCGTCGAGATTGATCTCGGCTGTTGCCCCGGCGTCCTGCCCGCTTTCGGCAATCGCAGCACCGAGCGATTCCTCGTCCAGTGACGGCAGCTCGGACGTCCCTTCCATGCCCGCGAACTGTTGCTCGATCGTCGGCGACTCGCGGGTTGATTCGTCGATGGCCGGCATTTCTGCGGTCGAATCCTCGTCGAGGACATTCGCGTCGACGGTCGGGCTTTCCGCCGTCGGCTCCAGCGTTTCGTCGAGGGGCGTTTCTTCAGAGGGCTCGCCGAACAGGAAATCCACGCCGTCATCGGCCCCCGCCTCATCCGCACCGAGGTCGATGATGTCCGACTCGCCGGCTTCGCCGCCGCCGAAGTCGAT
>JBFJQO010000148.1:0-6339 GCA_041616535.1 Woeseiaceae bacterium
CGGTCAGGCGGCCGTCGTCGCGCGCCGCGGCCAGTAGCGTTTCGAGGCCTTCGCCGCCGACGAATCCGGCCGCGGGATCGCTGGGCCGGCAGATTTCTTCGGCATAGGTGGCCGACACCGTGCTGATGCGATCCGCGAGCCGGATCGCGGCCGCCATCGGGTTGATGCAATTGCCGTGTTGCGGGTCGACGATAGCGTCGATATCCGGCCTCAGCGTCGGAAGCCAGGCCTCGAGGGACGACTCGTCGCCGCGGAGCGGCCGCGTTCCCTGGTAAGCGAGGTTGTGAATCGTGAACACGGTTGGAATATCATGCAATGCCCCGCAGCGTGGATCGAACCGCGCAAACAGCAAGACCATCGCCGCATGCCAGTCGTGCAGGTGGACGACGTCGGGTTTTCCTTCGGCCGCGTTGACCCAGGCGGCCACGGCGGCGCAGAACAGGGCAAACTTGTTGGCATCCGTCGCGAATGGGCGGTCCGCGTCGTCGCTGTGGTAGATGGCGCCGGCGCCGTGCGCGGCGAACAACGGGTGGTCGAAGACGAGGTTGCGCACGCCGTCGTCACCCGCGGGCACGTGCCAGGCGTCGATCGGTTCGATGTTGCCGCGGAACCCGACGTCGACGGTACCGATGCGATTGGCTGCGTCGGAACGGTGCAAGGTACCGTAGGACGGCGTCACGACGGCCGCGTCCCAGCCGAGCGCGGCCATGGCGGCCGGCAGGTCGCGCATAACATCACCGACCCCGCCCACCTTGCCGCCGGGCAGGGCGCCGTTCTCGGATGCAACGAACAGTGCGGAGCGCGTCTCGATGATCCTGCCCTAGCGCGTGAAGTGCAGTTGCTGCCCGAGCATGTCCGGGGTGACGAGCGTGATGCCCTTCTGGCTGACGCGGAAACCGCGCTCGCGATCGTCGTCGTGATCGACACCGATGACGGTCCCCTCGGGGATCCGGCAGCCGCGGTCGATGATAGCGCGGTGGATGCGACAGTTGTCGGTAATCTCGACGTCGGGCAGCACGACCGAATCCGTCACCTGGCTGTAGGAATGCAGGTAGCAGTTCGAGAACAGCAGCGAATTGCGCACGGTCGCTCCCGAGACGACGCAGCCGCCCGAAACCATCGACTGCACCGCCATGCCGCGCCGGTCGTCCTGGTCGAACACGAACTTCGCGGGCGGCAATTGCGCCTGGTGCGTCCAGATGGGCCAGACTTTGTCATACAGGTTCAGCTGCGGCGAGACGGCAGCGAGTTCCATGTTTGCCTCCCAGAATGCGTCGAGCGTGCCGACGTCGCGCCAGTACGCCTGTTCCCCAGTATCGGCGTCGCGGAACGGGTAAGCATAGGCACGGTACTGTTCGATCAGTCCCGGGATGACGTTCTTGCCGAAGTCGTGCTGCGTGTCAGGCGAATCGGCATCACGGATCACCTGCTCGTACAGGAATTCCGTATTGAATATGTAGTTGCCCATCGAGGCGAGGCAGATACCCTGCTTGCCCGGGACCGGGTTCGGCTTCGCGGGCTTCTCGTGGAAACCAATGATGCGTCCCGTCTCGTCGACGGTCATGACGCCGAGCTGGCCGGCGGCTTCCTCTATCGGCACCTCGATGCAGCAGATCGACATGTCGGCCTGTCGCTCGTTGTGGAACGCGAGGAACGGGCCATAGTCCATCTTGTAGATATGGTCGCCGGCCAGGATCAGCACGAATCTCGGGTCGTGAGTACGAATGATGTCGAGGTTCTGGTAGACGGCATCGGCCGTGCCGCGATACCACTCGCCGCCGACGCGCTGCGAGGCCGGCAGGATATCGACGAACTCGCGATCGCCTGCACCGGACTGAAACCACGACCAGCCGTTGAGCAGGTGGCGGATCAGGGAGTGCGCCTTGTACTGGGTCAGCACGCCGATACGCCGGATGCCCGAATTGATGCAGTTCGACAGCGGGAAATCGATGATGCGGAACTTGCCGCCAAAGTAGAGTGCCGGCTTGGCCCGCCAGGACGTCAACTCGTGCAGGCGCGATCCCTGGCCGCCGGCGAGGATCAGGGCCATGGTCTGTCGCGTCAGCCGGCTGACAAAGCGCGCGTCGTCGTGCAGTTTGATGTCGTTCATGGCGAGCGATTCCCCGGGGCTGTATCGGCGCACGCCGCCGACACCGGGTCACCGATCAATGTGCCGGTGCCCGTCCGGAGGCGCGAACCAAGGAGGCCATATTGTCGCAGACTTCATCGGACAATTGTGTGTCGGATACCCGCCATCGCCAGTTTCCACCCGACGTGCCCGGCGTGTTGATGCGGGCCTCCGAGCCGAGGCCGAGAATGTCCTGCAGCGGCGCGATGGCGAGCCGCGCCCTGGTCGACAGCGCCACCCGGATGAGGTCGTTGTGAACGGTTTCAGCTGTACCTTTCGTCAGTGAGAGCACGGCCTCCTGTGCGAGCGCGATGTCCTCGTCACTGCGGATGTCGTCCGGGCTGCCGTGGAACCAGCCGAGCGTCGTGTCGTTGTCGTGCGTGCCCGTGTAGCAGACGCTGTTCTCGGTGACGTCGTCCAGCTCGAAGCCCGGGTCGCAAACGTCGAACTGCAACACGTGCATGCCCGGAATATGATGGCGATCACGCAGGTCCTCGACCTCGGGCGTGATGACGCCGAGGTTTTCGGCAACGATCGGGAGATTGCCGAGCGCATCGCGCATCGCGTCAAAGATCGCGTCCCCGGGTCCGGGTTCCCAGGCGCCGGTGCGCGCGGTCTTGGCATCGGCCGGGATCGACCAGTAGGCCTCGAAGCCGCGAAAGTGGTCGATACGCACGAGATCGGTCAGCTTCGACGTCGCGCGCAGTCGATCGACCCACCACGCGTAATTGTCGGCCGCGTGCTTTTCCCAGTCGTACAGCGGGTTGCCCCAGAGCTGTCCGTCCTCGCTGAAATAGTCCGGCGGCACGCCGGCGACCGAATCGGGCTTGCCGTTGTCGTCGATGCGCAGGATGCCGCGGTTCGCCCAGGCGTCGGCACTGTCGAGCGCGATGCAGATGGGCATGTCGCCGAAGAGGGTGACGCCCTTCGAGTGAGCGTAGCCGCGCAGCCGGGACCATTGCCGAAAGAACAGGCACTGGACGATCTTGATCGCGCGGATGCGCTCCGCTTCGTCGTTTTCGAGACGGGCGAGCGCGGCCGGGTCGCGTCGCACGTATTCGGGCCGCCATTCGGGCCACGGGCGCTCGCCGTGATTTGACTTGAGGACGCGGAACAGGGCGTAGTCGTGCAGCCACTCGGCATCGTGGCGCTCGAGAAATCCGGCGAAATCCTGCCGGACCGAATCGTCGACGGTATCGTCGAAGCGGCTGGCGGCCCGGGCCAGGAGCCGCGTCTTGATCGGAATCAGGGCGCCGTAATCGACATGGTCTGCGGGCAGGGTGGTCAGTTCGGCCACTTCGTCCTGCGCCAATAGTCCCAGATCGACGAGATCGCCGATATCGACGAGCATCTCGTTGCCCGCGAACGTGGACAGTGGCTGGTAGGGCGAATCGCCGTAGGCGGTCGGGCCTAGCGGCAGGAACTGCCAGACCGACAGCCCCATCCTGACCATCTTGTCGACAAAAGCCCTCGCCGCGGCGCCGATCTCGCCGATGCCGTAGGGGCCCGGCAGCGACGTTATATGCAGGCACACGCCCGCCCGCCGTGCGCGGGGCCACGGGTTTGCGTTGGGTTCGGCGTGCGTCGTTAAGGCTGTTGGGTCGTTCATAGTAATCAGTTGAAGATCAAGTGAGCGCGGTCGCAAAGTGCAAGAAGAAGCCCCCGCAAGCGATGCTCACGGGGGCTTGATCGGTCTTGCTGACGCCCCAGGGCATCACGGCGCTCAGAAGCGGTAGTTCAGCCCCAGCAGATACTGCGAGCCGTATTCCTGGTAGTCGAGAACTCGCGTCTTTTCCTGCGAGTAGGCGATGTACGGCTCATTCGTCAGGTTGTTGATCTGGAACAGCAACTGCAGACCGTCCAGGCGGTCGCCGTCGAAGCTGTAGCTGAACTGCGCATCGGTGATGTGGTCCGAATCGACGAAGCGGAAGCCGCGATCGTTGGCGAAGTTGGTGACCTCGCCGATGTACTCAGACCGGTACCGCGTATTGATGCGGGCGGCAAAGCCGTAGTTCTCGTAGTACAGCGTCAGGTTCCAGACATCCTCCGACAGGCCGGGCAACGGAATGCTGCTGATCGATACGGAGCTGACCGACCCTTCGATCGAAATATCACTGTCCGTGTACGAGTAGCTGAATTGTGCACCGAAGCCGTCGAGGCTTTCGGAGAACATGTTGAACGGTACCGATGCCGCGAACTCCAGGCCCTGCACTTTACCGCCGCTGCCGTTGACAGGACGAGAAAAGTCACCCGTGGTTAACGGCGTCACGCCGGGCTGGAATAATGCCAGGGGCGTGTTCTCCAGCAGCGTCGTGAAGTCATAAGGAACGGTCTGCTGGTAGATGTAGGTGTCGAGGTCCTTGTAGAAACCTGCCACGGAAACATAGCCTTCACCTTCACCGAAGTAACGCTCGTACGAGATGTCGAAAGCCCAGGCTTCCCACGGGTCGAGCAACGGGTTACCGCCGCTGCCACCGGGTTCACCGGTAAAGAAGTTGTAGCCGCTTTCTTCCGTGGCCTTCAGCTGGTCCATACGGGCGCGGGCGATTTCCTGGGCGAGCCCGACGCGCACCGCCTGATCGTCGCCCATCGCGAAGACCAGGTTGACTTGCGGCAACACGTGCTCGTAGGACGTGCCGTCGGACACTCGCGAAACGACCTGGTCCGGCGTAAAGGCTCGCGTGACGAAGAATGAGCCCGAGCTCTGATCGGTGCCGACGACCTGGACGCCGATGTTACCCAGCAAGGTTACATCGCTGGAGAGCGGGTGATACAGGTTGCCGCGTAGCGCCACGGTCCAGACGTCTTCCTGCACGTCCCAGTATTTGCCGGCGAGATACGGCAGTGTGGTCGGGTCGCCGTACACGATCGGGTTGAAGTACTCGTTCAGAACGCCGCGAACGTCCCAGGCGAGAGCCTGGCCGGCACCGGCATAGCCGAGGTTCATCGGGCTGGTGAGGAAACGGTCGTCGACGCGATTGTAGCCACCATTGGCCGTGCTCAGGCCGCTTTCCGGCGAGATCTTGTCCTTGGTGCGTTCTGTGTAATTGAACATGACGCCCAACTCGTCGAACCAGCCCAACTCGACAGACCGTACGAGATCGACACGGAACGAGGTAATCTCGTCCTCGACTTCCGGCGCCTTCGTGTAACCGGCACCGTAGATCGTCGGACCGACCTGCACCTGGTCCGGATCCGCGTAATCCCTTAAGAACGACAAGATAGGCATGTCAGAGGTGCCGTTGAGCCGGAAGGTCCCCGTATCGTACTGGTTGGTCGGCAGGTTCGGATCGGTCGTTTGCGTGACGTACTGCGCTTGCGTCTCCCACTGATCCTGCTCGCGCGTGGCCTTCGAGTAGCTCAGGTCGGCGACCAGCGTCCAGTCGTCGTTGAGGAAGAACCTGTTGTTGAAGCCCAGGCTGAGGACTTCGTCATCGGTCAGGAACAGGAAGTTACGCGCCAGCGGTACCACCTGCAGCAGGGAACCGGCCACGGCAACGCCGTTTTCAACGGTGACGTCCGAATAGCCGAATTGCGTTCCGGCCGGAAACGGACCGTCACAGCAGGGCGCCGGGTAGCCGCTCAGGTTGACTTCGATACTGCGCGCATTGTTGGTCTGCTCCATCGTCGAGTAGTACAGATCGATGATGCCGCTGTAGTTGTCGGTGGGCGCGAACTGCAATGCAGCCATGAAGCCGTTGCGCTCCGTTGAGCCCATATCGGTACGCACCTTCATGCCGTTGGTGGTCAGGGTGCCTGCCGGCACGGTCGAGTTCTGCGTAGGGCTTATGAAAGCCTCGCCCCACGGCTCGTAGGTGCCGAAGCCTTGCGTCGCGAGAGGCGCGTCGAGACGGGCGTAGCCAAGTGCCAGGCCAACCTTACCGTCGTTGAACTGATCGATGTAGGAGAAGCTGATACGCGAACCCATTTCGTCCGAGCCGGCGCCCAGGTCGTCGTTGCCGTTCATCTCGCCGCGAACATTGATGGCAAAGGCCCTGTTGCCATAGTCAAGCGGGCGCACCGTGCGCAGATCGATCGTGCCGGCGAGGCCCTGGCCGACCAGGCTGGAATCCGGCGTCTTGTACACGAGCACCGAGTTCAGCAGCTCCGACGGATACTGGTCGAATTCGACGCTGCGGTTGTCGCCGGTGCTGACCTGCTCACGACCGTTCAACAGCGCCGTCGTGAAGCCCGGATCCGTTCCGCGCAAG
>JBFJQO010000149.1:0-6212 GCA_041616535.1 Woeseiaceae bacterium
ATGTTCAACGACGGCGGCGACATTGAATTCGTCATGCAGGGCGTCAACCCGAGCGAGACGCTCGTCGCTGCCGGCCTGCTCAAGGACCGCAGCGACGACGCACCGCCCGAGCCGTCGGGCCATCTGGTCGCGTACTGTGACACGGCCGACGAGCAACGCCTGTCGCACGACTGGATCGTGCTGCGTCACGAGCTGCACAGCGTCGACATCAATCTCCTGCCCGACGGTGCCTTGCCGCGCCTCGCGGTCACGGCGGCGAGCGGCCACGGCGTCAACCTGTTGCAGGGTCGCTACGGCCCGAAATCCGATTACGGCTCGTGGCTGCGCCCGTGGAGCAAGGCAGCCGTGCTGCTGCTTTGCCTCGTCGTCATCGGCTTCGTCGCCAAGGGCGTGGATTATTGGCGCCTGACGCAGGAAGAAGCGGTGTTGCGCGCCCAGTTCAGCGAGGAGTTCCGGCAGATACGGCCCGATGCGGCGGACGACGTGCGCGACCCGGTGGCGGCCGTCAATTCGATTCGTCGCAGCCTCGGCGGCAGCACCGCGACGCCGGTGTTTCTCGCTTCCCTGGACGAACTCGCCGCGGCGATCACGCAGCACGATGAAGCGAAAGTCGAGGCTGTCAGCTATCGTGCCGGGGTCATCGACGTGCGCGTGACCTCGCCCGATGTCGAAACGGTCGGCAACATCCAGAAGGCAATTGGCGAATCGGGCAAGTTCGTCGCCTCGATCCAGTCGACCGATCGCGTCGCGGACCGCATCAACAGCCGTATCCAGATACGCGAGGCAGGCTCATGAAGGACTGGCTCGACAATCTCGAGGCGCGGGAGCGGATGTTCGTCCTCGGCGGCGCGGCCTTCGTCGCCGTCGCGTTGTTTTACGCCCTGCTGTGGTTACCGCTCGACAAGAGCCACGATGCCGTGGCCGCCAGCGTCAGCAACTGGGAACGTTCGCTCGCCGAACTGCGTCCGCTGAAATCGCTTGCAGCGACGCGCACGACGTCGTCGGGGCCGAGCGCGGCCGCGCAACAGGCGCCGATCATCGTCGTCGACCAGACGCTGCGCAGCCGGGGCCTCGAACAGTATCGCCGGCGCAGCCAGCCGACGACCGCCAACGGCGTGCGCGTCGAGTTCGAGGGCGTGCCGTTCGACGATCTCGTGCTGTGGCTCGGTGACCTGAGCGGCCAGCACGCCATGCACGTGCAGGCTGGCAGCCTGTCTGCGATCGCCCAGGCCGGTCCCGGGCGCGTCAATGCGTCGCTGACCCTGGAGCGCGCGCTTTGATCAAACGGAATCGCGGGCTCGTCCTGCTCGGTCTTCTCGTGCTCGTTGTCGCGCTGGTGGTCTCGTTCCCGGCGCGCATCGCCTACCAGTGGGCGTCGCCACCCTTTGTCGCGATGAGCGGCATCGATGGCACGGTCTGGCGCGGCAGTGCGCGCGAATTCTCGACCAACGGCGTTTACCTGCGCGACCTCGAGTGGCGCATGCGCCCGTTGCAGATTCTCACCGGCAGAGCCGTCTACGATATATCGGGATCTCCGGTCTCGGGATTTTTCGCAAGCCGCGTGGCGATCGGCCTCGGCGGTACGGTGACATTGCGCGACCTCAACGCGTCGGTGCCGCTGTCGATGTTCGAGCGTGCCGCCAATGTGCCCGGGCTCCGCGGCAACGCGAGCCTGCAGTTCGAAAGGCTCGAACTCGTGAACGGTCGCCCGAGCGCAATAGACGGTACGTTCGAGGTGGCCGGACTGTTTGTGCCGATGCTCGCGCCGACGTCGCTCGGCGGTTACCGCGCCGAGTTCTTCACGCAGAACAACGGCGTCGTAGCGAGCGTCGAGGACACGGACGGCGTCGTCGACCTGGCGGGCAGCCTGCAGCTGAACCAGGACAAGTCGTATGCGTTCTTAGGCCAGGTCGGTGCCAAGCCCGCGACGCCCGAGGGATTGCGCCGGCAGTTGCAGTACCTCGGCAGCGCCAATGAGCGCGGCCTGCGCGAACTGCGACTCGAAGGCAGTTACTAGCGAGCCTCGACTTCCACGAACGCCTGCAGCAGCGGAAAGTACAACGCGCAGCGTGCCTGATTCCCCGACCACGCGCCGTAGATCGCGGCGTATTTCTGCAGTTGCGGCGAGTAGCGCTCGACCTCGGCTGCGAGGAAGCCCTGCAAGTTGCCGCCTTCGTGCATGCTCGTCTTGTAGTCCACGATCCAGTGCACGCCGTCGTCGATGCGCACGCGATCGAGCACGATCGAGCTCACCTCGCCCTGGTGGAGTCCGGTGAGGCCCAGTTCCGCATAACCTTCGCCTTCGAGCAACCAACGGCCACGCTCGTCGGCGAGAATCCGCGTTATCGCTTCCGAGACGCGCGCCGAGACAGCCTCGGCGGTCGCCCCCACGATACCCATCTCGCGTAGCCAGCGCATCGTCACGGGACCCCGCTCCGCCGCCGGGTCGCGGCCGGCGCGGCCGGTTGCCATCAGCTCGAGCCAGCGATGGACGAGCGTGCCCGCGATGCGGGCCTCGGTGCCGACCCAGTAGAACTCGACTTCGTTGTCGATGACGCCGCCCTCGTCGCGCGCGGCGTCGCCCGGAAGGCGAACGCCCGGCAACGTCCAGGGCTCGCGCAGGCGCCTGCGTACGGGCTGAACGAAGGTCGCTTCCCCGGCGTCCTCGCCGCCGCCCGTCCATGCGTCGAAGGCTCCGGCGAATTCGGCCTCGACCGCGGGCCACAGCCAGTGCAGCAGGCTATCCCTGCGCGCGGGCTTGTACTCGGCCCCGTCGGCCGAGACGGCGACGTTGCCGACGATGTGCAGGCTTTTCCGGGCCCGCGTGCACGCGACGTACAAGAGGCGGCCCTGCTCGTGACTGTCTTTCTCCGCGGCGACCGCGGCGATGAAGCGATGCACGGGATCGCGGTCGACGTCCGCCCTCGGGCCGATCGGGCTGATGATCTTGCGCTCCTCGCCGTGCGGTGACGGCAGATCGAACCACGACAACACGTCGCTGCCGCCGCCGCCCGGCTTGCGGCCGAGGCCGTAGAGCATGACGTGATCGAATTCGAGGCCCTTGGCGCGGTGCATGGTCATGACCTGGATTCGAGAGCGCGCGGAGCTCGACACTTTCTCGTCCTCGAGAATCGACTCGAGCATCGCGACATCGGGCAGTGTGCCGCCGACCTCGTGCGACTCGAGCAGGTCGAAGTATCGATAGACGTTGTCGATCTCGGTCGCGTCGCGCAACACGCCCGGCCCGCCCAGGGCGAACCAGCAATCCTCGACGCGTTGCCGCAGCCCCGTCGAGCGGCGCGGCGCGACGAGTTCATCGAGTGCGCCGCGCACACGCTCCAGCGCCTGCCGACCGTTGTCGGAAAGCGCGGCAAGCCGCTCGGGGTCGGCCAGCAGTTCGGTGACCGTGCTCGACGCGTCACTGTGGACGAGCGCGTGCAGGTCCGCCCAGGTCAGCCCTATCCACGGCGCGCGCAGCAGGCCGAGCCAGGCGATGCGATCGCCCGGATGCACGGCGGCGCGTGTCAATGCGAGAACGTCGATGACCTCGGGAAGATCGGTGAGCTTGTCGATCTCGATGGCGGTGTACGTGATGCCGGCCTGTCGCAGCGCAGCGAGCAGATCGGGTAATTGCGTTCGCCCCCGGACGAGGATGGCGAGCTCGTCGCCGGGATGCGCGGACAGGATATTGCGGATGGCGCACAAACCGACGTCGGCCTCGAGCGCCGGATCGGTGTCGAACACCGGGTGCACGACGATGTCGCCCTGCCCGGCCAGGTGCGGTGCGGGCAACGCCGCCGCGTACGACACGGCGCCGCGCAGCGGGTCGTTACGGCTTGCGAGGATGTCGGGGAAGACCGCGTTGAACCACTCGACGAGGCGCTCCCCCGAGCGGAAATTGCGCCGCAGCAGCAGCGAATCGAGTTGCATGCGCCCGATGCCAAACTCACGCGCGAGCAAGAACTGGCCGACCTCGGCATTGCGGAACCGGTAGATGGACTGCATCGGGTCGCCGACGCAAAACAACGTGCGGCCGTCGCCAAGCGCCCAGCCTCCAGTGAGTGCTTCGAGCATGCGGTACTGGGCGCTGGAGGTATCCTGCATTTCGTCGACGAGAATGTGCTGCACGCGATAATCGAGCAACAGCGCCACGTCGCCGGGATCATCGGCGCTGCCGAGCGCGGCACCCGCATTGAGCGCGATCTCGATGTCGTCGGTCATGCCGCGCTCGCCGAACAGGCGCTTGAGTTCCGATACGGCCAGCGGCAACAGGCGAAACAGAGCGAGCAGGACCGACCATTGCTCGTCCGTATATCGAACGGGCGGCAGCAAGCGCGTGCCGTGCAATAGCGCAGCCAGTTCGGTGTTCGGTGCGAGAGTCTCGAGGATCGCTTTGACGGCGTCCTTCCTGTCCCGGTCGCTCGTCGGGAACCCCTGGGCCTTGTTGACGGTCTTGCGGAAACGCGCTGCGGTGCGGACCATGAGCAATTCCGCGACGGCGGTCCAGGCATCCACGTCCGCGGGATCGGTGCCCGGCCAGTCGCCGAGGCCTGCGAGGCACGACACGGGGCTGTCGGTCACTCCCTCGTCCGCGAGCGACTGCGCCGCATTGTCGAAGAATCCCGGAAGCCCCTCGCAGCCAGCCTGTTCGACGGCTTGCCGCAGCCGCAGCAGGTGTTCCTCGACGGCCTGGCGCAGCCCGTCCTCGAAGCGCGCGCGCAGTGAGTGCGCATCGTCGCCCGACAGGGACCCGCTACCGACGAACGGCAACCACTGGTCGCGAGTGCGCAGCATGCCGGAAACGTACAAAACATAGGATCGCGTGTTGTTGTCGACGTGGCCCAGGATCCTGCGGACCGCATCGCCCGGCGCGCCCTCCTCGGCCAGCCAGTCCAGCGTGGCGACAGCCGCCGCTTCATGAATCGCCTTGAGGCCCGCGTCGCGCAGGATACGCGCGCCGCTGTTGCTGTCGGGCGCGCTCAGCGGCCGCGCGCGCGCAATGATGCCGTTGAGGGAATCCAGCGTCTGGATACGCATGCGTTTCGGGCTGCCGATCAGGTTCCAGGCGCGCTCGGTCGAACGCGCGAGGGCTGCACCTGCCAGCTTGAAGGTGAGCTTGCGGTGCGCCTCGTCGGGTTCGACGCCCGTGCGCGCCATGCGCAGCGCATCGAGCACACGCACCAGCATTTCGGCCGCGGCCTTGCGCGTAAACGTGATCGCGACCACCTCTTCGGGCTCGTCCACCCCGCCCAGCAGTTTCAGGTAGCGCTGGATCAGCAATTCGGTCTTGCCCGACCCCGCGGGCGCCTGCACGATGAACGAACGCGTCGTGTCCAGGGCATCGTCGCGCGCCCGGAAGTCCGCCTCGAGGAGCCGGGCCTCACTCGTCATGGCGCAGCTCCGTGTAACGGCTCAACACATTGAGCGGCCTGGCTGCCGTCGCCCCCTGACGCGCAACGAGCCGTACGTCGCCCGCGACGAGATCGTCGCAGGCCGCGTCGATCAGTGCGCCGACTGCGGCCAGCAGGTCCGGCCACCCGGATTCGTCGGTGAAGCCGCGGCCCGCGCCGCTGAAGCCGGTTTCCCGCGCATCGATGTTCGCGAGCGCAAGCGCGACTACGGGTTCTTCGCTCGCCGCCGCGTAGACGAACAGTTGAGCCTCGTTGACGCTGCCGTCGCGATTCAACAGTTTTTTCGCGGCGCCCGTCTTGTAGTCGATAATCGCGATACCGCCGTCTGCGTAGCGGTCGATGCGGTCGAAACGCAATTGCAGTCGCAGGGGGCCGTGCCGGAATTCGAGATCGCCCTCGACCGCCGCAACCGTGAAGTCGTCGCGTTCGCGGTCGAGTCGGACGAACGCCTCGACGAGCCGCTCGATACGTGCGCGCTCGAGATCGAGCAGGCGCACGAGCACAGCGTCGCTTGCGCGCAAATGGCGCCGCAGGGCGCCCTCGACCGCGGCGCCGACCTGCTCGCCGAGCTGCGCGTCGGAAATCGCACGGATTACCTGCGCCGACGGCAGGTCCTGGTAGAGGCGATACAGCGTCTCGTGGACCAGGTTGCCGCGCAGCAGCGCCGGTATCCCGAGGGCCTGGCGATCGAGCACGCGCACGCCGAGCCGCCCGACGGCGAACGCCGCAAACGGCTCGGACAACTGCCGTTGCACGGTCGCGGCGCCGCCGAAGATCCGCTCGTCGACGACGCGCGGCACG
>JBFJQO010000150.1:0-6211 GCA_041616535.1 Woeseiaceae bacterium
ATTCCACTGCTAATCCGGTAATGCTGATGGACGACGAACGGCTCTTTTCTGAGTGGCTCCTCGAGGCCTTCGTGAATCTGGAAATAGCGTCCCCAGTTGTTGTCGCGAACGGTCTTCAGCAATTCACCGACCTGGAATAGCTGCGCCTCCGTCGGGGCACCGATATCGAGGACCCCCGCCACCGCGCGTTTGCTCGGCATCCCCCGCACGAGTTCGTCGCCGACCGCCTGGCTGAACCAGCCGCCCGTGTAGTAATCGAACCAGTCGACAATTTGCGCGCGGCCGCCGCGACCCGCAACGAGATCGTAGGAATGATAGGTAAAGCGAAATCCCTTGCCCTCATACCGGACGATGGCACGGGCCTTGCTGGCGTCCCCTTCGAACGCGATGACGGTGCCGATGATCTCGCCGCGTTGGGCCAGGCTGCGGGCCGGCGGGAACGAGTCGATGAACAGACCTTCGACGGTCTCGGTGAAACTCTGCGCGAACGCGTCCCGGGCATCCTCCTCTATGACACGCGTGCCGGCAACGCGACTGGCGAATGCGCGTTCGTCGATCGCGTCGTGAAACTTGCGAAACGTGTTGTCGTTGAGGCCGTCGATGATCGCCTGGAACCCGGTGCGGAGCCCGTCGCCGGATTGCGCCGCTGCGGGCTGCGGCGCCATGGCGAGCGCCGGCACGATCATGACGAGAGCCACTAGCCTGTTCACTGCATTCACCTCCGGCGCGACCGATATCGTCAGGCGAGCGTGACGCGCGCGAACTTGCGTTTACCCACCTGGTAGATATGTGTGCTGCCTGCCTCGATCTGGAGTTCCCGATCCTCGACACGCTCGCCGTCGATGCGGACCGCACCCTGCTTGATCATTCGAAACGCCTCGGACGTGCTGCCGACGAGTCCCGCACCCTTGAGCAGGTGCGCAAGCCCGAGCTGCCCGCCCTGGCTGTCGAGCGCCTTCTCGGGAATCTCGTCGGGCATCGCACCCTGCTGGAAGCGGGCGATGAACTCGTCCCGGGCGCCCTTCGCCGCGGCGTCACTATGGAATCTGGCAACAATTTCCATGCCGAGTTCAAATTTTGCGTCGCGCGGGTTCATGCCGTCGGCGACGGATTGCCGCAATGCGGCGATGTCGTCGAGTGAGCGGAAGCTCAACACCTCGAAGTAGCGCCACATCAGGTCGTCCGAGATCGACATGATCTTGCCGAACATCTCCCCGGGCGCCTCCGTGATGCCGATGTAGTTGCCGAGCGACTTCGACATCTTCTGTACGCCGTCGAGTCCCTCGAGCAGCGGCGTCGTCATGACGATCTGCGGGTCCTGGCCGTAATCCTGTTGCAACTGGCGACCGACGAGGAGGTTGAACTTCTGGTCCGTGCCGCCGAGTTCGACGTCGGCTTTCAGGGCGACCGAATCGTAGCCCTGCACGAGCGGATACAGGAACTCGTGGATCGAGATCGACTGGCCGCCTTTGTAGCGCTTCGAAAAATCGTCGCGCTCGAGCATGCGTGCGACCGTGTGCCGGGCCGCGAGCCGGATCAGCCCCGCCGCGTCCATCTTGCCCATCCACGTGGAATTGAATTCGATGCGCGTCCTGTCCTTGTCGAGGATCTTGAAGATCTGCGCCTCGTAAGTCTCGGCGTTGGCCTGGATGTCGTCTGGCGAAAGCGGCGGCCGCGTCGCGTTCTTGCCCGACGGGTCGCCGATCATGCCCGTGAAATCGCCGATCAGGAACACGACCTCGTGGCCGAGTTCCTGGAACTGGCGCATCTTGTTGATCAGGACCGTGTGCCCGACGTGCAGGTCCGGCGCCGTCGGGTCGAAACCCGCCTTGACGATCAGCGGCCGGCCGAGTTTCAGCTTCCCTTCGAGCCCGTCCTCGGGGAGGATTTCGTCCGTGCCGCGGCTGAGCTCCGCGACCTGTTCCTTGATACTGCTCATGGGCGCGAACTGTAGCACTCTCGCAGCCTTTTGACCTCCAAAAAACCAGCCGGTAGAGTAGCGGCATCCATGCACACGGGGACGCAGACTTGAATCGTCCGGCTAGCCCACTCCTCCACGATTACAAGCATTCTGCAGACAGAAAGCCCGCGAAATCCAAAGCCTTCCAGTGGTTCGCGGTGGGCCTCGGCATTCCCCTGATCGGCGTCGCACTCGTGACGGCGCTCGACCGCGACGAGTCGCATCCACCCGACCCCGAAACGCCTGTCATGATGGCGGCCGACGACGCACCGCTGCATGTCGACGAAATGGACGCGGCCGACATCACGAACGCCGTGCTCGAACCCGAATTGCCGCCCGAACCTGAGTACGAGACCGTCACGCTGACCGTCGGCCGCGGCGACACGATGGAGCGGCTGTTTCGCAAGAACGGGCTCGACATCGGGCAGCTCATGGCGATCGCGCAACTCGACGCGGCGAGGCAGCAGTTCCGTCGCCTGAAGCCCGGTGACGTGTTCGACGTCGAACACGACGACGGGCGAATCGTCAGCGTTTACTCGGAGCTGAACCTGACGAGCGCGCTGCGGATCGAGCGCGACGGTGACGGCTTCACGGCCGAGGTCGTCGAACGGGCGATCGATACACGCAAGCGCCATGCCTACGGCGTGATCGAAACGTCTCTCTTCGAGAGTGCCGCGCAAGCCGGCCTTTCCGACAGGACCATCATGAATGTCGCCGGCATTTTCGCCTGGGACGTCGACTTCATCCTCGATATTCGCCAGGGCGATAATTACTACGTGCAGTTCGAGGAGATCTGGCAGGACGGAGAGTACGTCACCGACGGCGAGATCATCGCGGCCGAGTTCAACAACAACGGCCGGCAGATCCAGGCGATTCGCTTCAAGGACAAGAACGACAAGACCGACTATTTCACGCCGAGCGGCGACAGCGTCCGCAAGGCGTTCATCCGGGCGCCCGTCGATTTCACGCGCATCAGCTCGAACTTCAACCCGCGTCGGCGGCACCCGGTCCTGAATACGATTCGTGCGCACCGCGGCGTCGACTACGCCGCGCCGCGGGGGACGCCGATCAAGGCGGCCGGCGACGGCAAAGTCATCTTTCGCGGCAACAAGTCGGGCTACGGCAAGGTCGTCATCCTGCAACATGGCGGCAACATCACGACCCTGTACGCCCACATGTCGAACTTCGCGGCGAAGGCCCGGCTCGGCTCCCGCGTGCGCCAGGGACAGACCATCGGTTACGTCGGCATGACCGGGCTCGCCACCGCGAATCACCTGCACTACGAGTATCGCGTGAACGGCGTGCACCGCAATCCGCGAACCGTGTCGTTGCCCGACGCCGAACCGATCGCCGAGGAATATCGTGAACGCTTCCTGGCGGAGGCGGCGCCGATCCTCGAAGAGCTCGAGAATTTCAAGAGACAGCAGCTCGCGTCGATCGCCTTCAGCGCACCGTAGCGGACATGCCCGGCTACTACATCGGACTCATGTCCGGCACGAGCATGGACGGCATCGACGCCGCCCTCGTGCGCTTCGGCGAGCATGCCGTCGACGTCGTTGCAACGCACGAGCAGCCTTATCCGGACACCTTGCGGCAGGCGCTGCGGCGCGCTGTCGAGACGCCGGTCGACCAGCCCATCGACGACATCGGCTCACTCGACCGGCAGGTCGGCGAACGCTTTCGCGACGCCGCGCTCGCGCTACTCGAGGCGAGCGGCGTCGACGCGGCCGACGTCGCGGCCATCGGCAGCCACGGCCAGACGATCCGGCACCAGCCGGATGCTATCGCGCCGTATTCGCTGCAGATCGGCAATCCGGCAACGATCGCGTCCGGCACCGGCATTTCGACCGTCGCCGACTTTCGCAGCGCCGACATCGCGGCGGGCGGCCAGGGGGCACCGCTCGTCCCGCCGTTTCACGCCTGGCTGTTCGGCGCCGACCCGTGTAATCGCGTCATTCTCAACCTCGGCGGCATCGCCAACGTGACGTTGCTGCGCGCGGACGGATCGCCCGTCGTCGGCTTCGACACGGGGCCGGGCAACACGTTGCTCGACGCCTGGATCCGCAAGCATCGTAACCGGGCCTTCGACCGCGACGGCGCCTGGGCGGCCGGCGGGTCCTGCATCGACGACCTGCTCGATCGCCTGCTCACCTGCCCCTATTTCGAACACGAGCCGCCCAAGAGCACCGGGCTCGAGGAATTCAATCTCGACTGGCTGGCCCGCCACGAGATCGATGCCTACGCACCCGAAGACGTGCAGGCGACCCTGGCGGAACTCACCGCGCGCTCCGTCGCCGACGCGGTGCGACGTCATGCGCCCGCAACGCGGGACCTGTTCGTGTGCGGCGGCGGCGCGCACAACAGCGAGTTGATGAGGCGGCTCGGCCGCAACCTGGCCGGAACGAGCATCGAGTCGACGGCCGCGGCGGGACTCGACCCCGACTGGGTCGAAGCGGCAGCGTTCGCGTGGCTGGCCATGCGCACGATGAACGACGAAACCGGCAATCTCCCAAGTGTGACCGGTGCCAGCCGCAAAGTGGTGCTCGGCGCGATACACTCACCGCGATGAGCGACAGCCTCTACATCAACCGTGAACTCAGCCTGCTCGAGTTCCACAAGCGGGTACTCGAAATGGCGCAGGATCCCAGTGTGCCGTTGCTCGAGCGGCTGCGATTCCTGTGCATCAGCTGCACCAATCTCGACGAGTTCTTCGAGATTCGCGTGGCGGGCCTGAAGCAACGCATGGAGATCGGCGCGCCCGCGCAGGGCCCCGAGAAGATTCCATCGCAGGAACTGTTCGACGAGTTGCGAACCGACGTCGCGGACCTCGTGCGCCAGCAGTACGAACTCCTCAACGATGTCATGTTCCCGGAGATGACCGCGGCCGGGGTGCGCTTCATCCAGAGCCACGAATGGAGCGAGGAGCAGCAAGCCTGGCTGAGCGAATATTTCGACGAGCAGGTCGTGCCCGTGCTGACGCCGCTGACGTTCGATCCGTCGCGGCCGTTCCCTCGCATCCTCAACAAGAGCCTCAACTTCATCGTGCGGCTGCACGGCCGGGACGCGTTCGGCCGCCGCCGCCATCGTGGCATGGTGCAGGCCCCGCGCTCACTGCCGCGAATCATCGAGCTGCCGGCCGACCTCAGCAAACCTGGCGGGCGCAACTTCGTGTTCCTTTCGTCGGTGATTCGCGTGCACGTGGACCGGCTGTTCCCCGGGCTCGACGTCGACGGCTGTTACCAGTTTCGCGTCACTCGAAACAGCGACCTGTACATCGACGACGAGGAGGTCAGCGACCTCGTCCGCGCGCTCGAAGGCCAACTCGAAGCCAGCCGTTACGGCGCGGCCGTGCGCATCGAGATCGGCCACGAATGTCCCGGAGACCTGCAGGAGTTCCTGCTGGATCACTTCAACCTGCAGGAGCAGGACGTGTACCTCGTCGAGGGTCCGGTGAACCTCAATCGCATGAGCACTGTGTGCGATATCGGCGACCGGCCGGAACTGCTGTACCCGCCGTTTGCGCAGGGGATGCCCGACGAGCTGCTGACCGACGAGGACATCTTCGACGTCCTGTCCAAGAAGAACGTGCTGCTGCACCACCCCTACCAGTCGTTCGCGCCGGTCATCGACTTCATCGCGGTCGCCGCCACCGACCCCAACGTCCTGGCGATCAAGATGACCCTGTACCGGACCGGCGCCGATTCGCCAATCGTCGACCACCTCGTCACGGCGGCGCGCTCGGGCAAGGAAGTCACGGTCGTCATCGAGCTGATGGCACGCTTCGACGAGGCTGCGAATATCGCGCTCGCCAACCGCCTGCAGGAAGCCGGCGCCCACGTCGTCTACGGCCTCGTCGGTTTCAAGACGCATGCCAAGATGCTGCTCGTCGTGCGCCGCGAAGAAGACCGGCTGGTGCGCTACGTGCATCTCGGCACCGGGAACTACCATCACGCCACGACGAGCGTCTACACCGACTACGGTTATCTCTCCAGCGGGCAGCCGCTCGGCGAGGACGTTCACAAGCTGTTTCTGCAGCTGACGAGCCTGACCGAAGCGAAGGGCATGACGCGCATGCTCGCCTCGCCGTTCAGCCTGTTCGACGCCCTGCTTGCGAAGATCCGGCGCGAAACGGAGCACGCGAAAGCCGGCAGGGAGGCACGCATCATCGTCAAGGTCAATTCGCTCAACGAGCAGCAACTCATTGACGCGCTTTACGAGGCGTCGCAGTCGGGTGTGAAGATCGACCTGATC